>NZ_BAAHFQ010000031.1:0-27819 GCF_054681715.1 Deferrisoma sp. | reverse complement strand
GCTTGGGGCCAAACCCCAGGGAGAACTTGAGCACCCGGATCCCCAGGCGCTTGGCCACCAGGAAGTGGCCGAACTCGTGCACGAACACGAGCACGCCCAGGAGCACCACGAACGACAGGGTGGAATGGACGAAGGTCACGGACTCTCCCCCTTGCGCCGCACCCAGTCCTTGACGAACCGCCGGGCCCAGAGGTCGGCCTCCAGGGCCTCCTGCACGGTGCCCAGGGGGCGCGGGTCGTGGGCCTCCAGGGTCGCGGCCACGGCCTCGGGGATGCCCAGGAACCCGAGCCGTCCGGCCAGAAACGCGGCCACGGCCTCCTCGTTGGCCGCGCTCAGCACGGCCGGCACGGTGCCCCCCGCCCGGAGCGCCCGGTAGGCCAGGTCGAGGCAGGGGAACGCCTCGCGGTCGGGGGCCTCGAAGGTGAGCCGGCCGGCCGACACGAGATCCACCGAGAGGTCCGGAAGCTCAAGGCGCTCGGGGTACGCCAGGGCGTAGGCGATGGGGATGCGCATGTCGGGGGGGCCGAGCTGGGCCAGGAGGCTCCCGTCCACGAACTCCACCAGGGAGTGGACGATGCTCTCGGGGTGCACGGCCACCTCGATCCGCTCGGCCGGCACGTCGAAGAGCCAGCGGGCCTCGATGACCTCGAGCCCCTTGTTCATGAGGGTGGCCGAGTCCACGGTGATCTTGGGCCCCATGGACCAGTTGGGGTGGGCCAGGGCCTCCTCCACCCCTACCCCGGCCAGGCTGGCCCGGGTTCGGCCCCGGAACGGCCCGCCCGAGGCCGTGAGCACGAGCCGGCGCACGTGGGCGATGTCGCGCCCCTCCAGGGCCTGGAAAAGGGCCGAGTGCTCGCTGTCGACCGGCAGGATCCGCGCGCCCGTGCGCCGCGCCGCGGCCATGACCACCTCGCCCGCCGCCACCAGCGACTCCTTGTTGGCGAGCGCCACGGTCTTGCCGGCCAGCACGGCCGCGTAGGTGGGCACGAGCCCGGCCGCCCCCACCACCGCCGAGACGACCAGGTCCACCTCCTCGATGCCGGCCACCTGCACAAGCCCCTGGGGGCCGGCGAGGATCTCGGCTCCCACCCCCAGGTCCCGCAACCGCCGGGCGGCCTCCTCGTCGGGCACGGCCACCCAACGGGCCCCGAACTCCCGCGCCTGGGCGGCGAGCCGCTCGGGATGGCGGCCCCCGGCCGCCAGGGCCACCACCCGGAACCGGTCGGGATGGCGCCGCACGATGTCCAGGGTGCTGCGGCCGATGCTGCCGGTGGCGCCGAGAACGGCGATCCGCTTCACGGGCCGGCCCCGAGGAGTTTGAGGATGCCGGCGTAGGCCGGGGCCGCGAGAAGAAGCGCATCCACCCGGTCGAGCACGCCCCCGTGGCCCGGAAGGAGCGTGCCCGAGTCCTTCACCCCGGCGCTTCGCTTCCACACGGACTCCAGGAGATCCCCCAACTGGGCCGCCACATTGACCGCCAGCGCGATGCCCGCCCCCCGGATCATCCCGTGGGGCACGGGCAGAAGGAGGGAGACCACGGCCCCGAGGATCGCCGCGGCCGCAAGGCTCGCCACCGCCCCCTCCACGCTCTTCTTGGGGCTCACGGCCGGGGCCAGGCGGTGTTCGCCGATCGCGGACCCCACGTAGTAGGCCGCCGTGTCCCCGGCCCACACCACGGCCAGCAGGAACACCACGGCCGACACGCCGACCTCCCGGATCCAGACGAGGTGGCCCAGGAAATACCCCACCCCGACCCAGGCGGCCACGGCGGCGCCCCAGCGGGCGAGCCCGTCGGGGCTCGGGCCGGACCCCAGGATGCGCACGAGCACGTACCCGGCCGCCCCGGCGGCCAGCAGGAGTCCGGGCACGCCCGAGTCGGGGCACAGAAACCCGAGCACCACCGCGCCGGCCCAGAGCGCGACGCCGAGGTGCTCCAGGGGGTCGGGCTCGGCCACGGCCATGCGGAAGTACTCGGCCGCCCCCAGGGCCGCGACCCCCGCCGTCAGGACCCCGAACCCCCAGGGCCCCCCGAACACCAACACCGCCAGAAAGCCGGCACCGGCCCACAGGGCCGTTCGCACCCTCGCGCTCACGACGCTCCCCTCACCTGTTCGCTGGTCAGCCCGAACCGCCGCTCCCGCCGGGCGTAATCGGCCAGGGCCGCACGGAACTCGGCCTCCCGGAACTCGGGCCACAGGGTCTCGGTCACGTAGAGTTCGGTATAGGCGAGTTGCCACAGGAGGAAGTTGGAGATCCGCATCTCCCCGCTCGTGCGGATCAGCAGATCGGGGTCGGGCACGTCGGGGGCGTACAGAAACGACCGGAACCGCTCCTCGGTGAGTTCGGCCGGGTCGAGGCCCTGGGCGAGCGCCGATCGCGCCGCGTGGAGGATCTCGGCCCGGCCGCCGTACGAGAGGGCCAGGATGAGGTCCAGGTCCCGGCCGTCCCGGGTTTCGGCCTCGGCCCACCGGACCGCCTCGAGGGCCGGCGGCGGCAGCCGTTCCAGCTCCCCGATGACCCGCACCCGCACCCCGTTTCGCTTGAGTTCCGGCACCTCGGCCCGCAGAAACCGGCGCAGAAGCCCCATGAGCGCCCGCACCTCCCGCTCGGGCCGGCCCCAGTTCTCGGACGAGAACGCGAACAGGGTCAGGTAGCGCACCCCCGCGTTGCGGGCCTCGCGCACCACGGCCCGCACCGAGTCGATGCCGGCCCGGTGCCCCCGCACCCGGTTCCACCCGTGGCGCCGGGCCCAGCGGCCGTTCCCGTCCATGATGATGGCCACGTGGCGGGGCACCGAGGCCCCCCGGCCGGCGGATGCGGTCATCGGTCCCGGTTCCTCATACCTCGAGGATCTCGGCCTCTTTCTTCTTCAGAAGCTCGTCCACCTTCGCCACGTACTGGTCGGTGAGCTTCTGGATCTCGTCCTTACCCCGCCGGGCGTCGTCCTCGGAGATGAGCTTTTCCTTCTGCAGCCGGTCGAGCTCGGCGTTGGCCTCGCGGCGGGCGTTGCGCACGGCCACCCGGCCCTCCTCGGCCATGCCCCGCACCACCTTCACGAGCTCCTTGCGACGTTCCTCGGTGAGCTTGGGGATCGGCACCCGGACGATGTTCCCGTCGTTGGTGGGGTTGAGATCGAGCTCCGACTGGAGGATCGCCTTCTCGATGGCCGGGATGAGCGACTTGTCCCAGGGCTGGATCGCGATGAGCCGGGGCTCGGGGATCGAAAGGCTCGCCACCTGGTTGAGCGGCGTCGGGGTGCCGTAGTACTCCACCCGGATCCCGTCCAGGAGGCTCAGGCTGGCCCGCCCGGTCCGGACCCGGGCGAAGTGCCGCTGGAGGGCGTCGACGGCCTTCTCCATCGCCTTCTTGGCTTCCTGCTTCACCTCTTGCACCGATTCCGCCATGGCTCGAACCTCCTTCTGAACTGCCGTGAATCGTGAATGGTGAATCGTGAATCGTTGGGGGGCGTCTTGCGCCCGCCGGCGTTTTGGCGTGGATCCGCGTGAACGGGCCTGGGCGACAAGACCGGTTGGGACCGGGGACCGCCTGCCGGCCACCCCCAAATGCTGGGAAGCGATCGCGAATGTTGGAGAATGGCCGTGCGGTCCGGCGTTGCCGGGTTCCGACCATTCCCCATTCACGATTCCCGATTCACGGCCCCTCAGTCCCCCACCACCTTCGTGCCGATGTTCTCCCCGCAGACCACCCGGAGGGTGTTCCCGGGCTGGGTGAAGTCGTACACGATGATCGGCAGCCGGTTGTCGCGGCACAGGGAGATGGCGGTGGAGTCCATGACCTTGAGGTCGCGCCGGAGCACCTCGATGTACGACACTTCGTCGAACCGCCGGGCGTCGGCGTGGCCCACCGGGTCCTTGTCGTACACCCCGTCCACCTTGGTGCCCTTCAGGATCGCCTCGGCCCCGATCTCCATGGCCCGCAACCCGGCGGCCGTGTCGGTGCTGAAATACGGGTTTCCGGTGCCCGCCGCGAAGATCACGATCCGGCCCTTCTCCAGGTGCCGGATCGCCCGGCGGCGGATGTAGGGCTCGGCCACCTGCTGCATCGAGATGGCCGACATCACCCGGGTGGTCGCCCCGTGGCGCTCCAGGGCGTCCTGGAGGGCCAGGCTGTTGATCACTGTGGCGAGCATGCCCATGTAGTCGGCCGTGGCGCGGTCCATGCCGGACGCGGCCGCCTTGAGCCCCCGGAAGATGTTGCCGCCGCCGATCACGAGGGCCACCTCGACCCCGAGGTCCCGCACCTCCACCACCTCACGGGCCAGGCGCTCGACCACGGCCTGATCGATGCCGAACCCCTGGCTCCCCATGAGGGCTTCGCCCGAGAACTTCAGGAGGATCCGCTTGTACACCGGCTTTCGCTCGCTCACGCTCCCGTCCTCCTCGCCCCGGCCCAAACGCACGATCGGGGGAACGGGCGGCCCCGTTCCCCCGACACCTTCTGGGGATCGGTTACCCTCGGGCCTGGGCGGCCACCTCTTCGGCGAAGTTGTCCTGGCGCTTCTCGAGGCCCTCGCCGAGCTGGAACCGCACGAACCGGCGGATCCGGATGTTCTCGCCGAGCTCCGCGATCTTCTGCTTCAGGAGCTCGCCCACCGTCACGTCGGGGTCCTTCACGAAGGGCTGGTCCAGCAGGCAGTTCTCCTTGAGGAACTTTTTCAGGCGCCCCTCCACCATCTTCTCGATCACCTGGGGGGGCTTTCCGCTTTCGGCCGCCTGCTCCGAGAGGATCCGGCGCTCGTTCTCCACCTCGTCGGCCGGCACGCTCTCCTGGTCGAGCCACCGGGGGTTCGTGGCCGCGATGTGCATGGCCACGTCGTGCACGAACTGCTGGAAGGCCTCGGTGCGGGCCACGAAGTCGGTCTCGCAGTTCACCTCCACGAGCACGCCGATCCGGCCGCCGGCATGGATATAGGCGTGCACCAGGCCCTCGGCCGCGACGCGCCCGGCCTTCTTGGCCGCGTCGGCCAGGCCCTTCTTCCGGAGGAACTCGATGGCCTTTTCCATGTCGCCGCCGGTTTCCTGCAGGGCCTTCTTGCAGTCCATCATGCCGGCCCCGGTGCGCTCCCGGAGCTCCTTTACCGCTTGCGCCGTAATCGCCATGGCAATCTCCCTGTTTGGATGTCGAACGGATGGGGTAAACGCGCGCGGGCCCGATCAGTCCACGTCGATCTCGACCTCTTCCACCTCGAGGTACTCGTCGGACTCGACCGGGGCCTCCTCCTCGGCCGCCTCGGAGCCCGCGGCCATCTCGGTCTCCACGAACTCCTGGCGCTGGGCCTTGCCCTCGATGATCGCGTCGGCGATGCGGGACGTGAACAGCTTGATCGAACGCAGGGCGTCGTCGTTGCCCGGGATGGGGTAGTCGATGAGATCGGGGTCGCAGTTGGTGTCGAGGATCGCGATGATCGGGATGCCGAGCCGGTTGGCCTCGCGCACCGCGATGTCCTCGCGGGCGGGATCCACGATGAACACGGCCGCCGGCAGGTTCTTCATCTCCTTGATGCCCCCCAGGCTGCGCTCGAGCTTCGCGGCCTCCCGCTGGATCTTCAGGCCCTCCTTCTTGGTCATCAGATCCACGGTGCCGTCGGCGAGCATCCGCTCCATCTCCTTCAGGCGCTCGATGCTCCGCCGGATGGTCTGGAAGTTCGTGAGCGTGCCGCCGAGCCACCGGTGGGTCACGTAGAACTCGCCGCAGCGCGTCGCCTCTTCGCGCACGATGTCCACGGCCTGGCGCTTCGTGCCCACGAACAGGAACCGCCCGCCCCGGGCCGCGGTGTCGCGGGCGAACTCATAGGCCCGCCGGAACAGGTTCACCGTCTGGCTCAGGTCGATGATGTGGATGCCGTTTCGTTCGGTAAAGATGAACCGCTTCATCTTGGGGTTCCACCGGTGGGTCTGGTGGCCAAAATGAACCCCGGCCTCCAACATCTCGCGCATCGATACGGTTGCCATCGTGTCTTTCTCCTCTCTGCGTGGTTGGCCTCCGCCCCCTTCGTCCCGCCTTCCGACCCGACCCGTTCGGGCACCACCGGCGGTCCAGGAGCGTGCGGAATGGAAGCGCATACGGGTACCACACCCGGCCCGGGGTTTCAAGGGCGGCTTGACAAAGGCGGGAAGGCTGGAAGGCTGGAAAGCTGGGAAGCGAGGACGCTGGGACGTTCCGTTCGCCCGTCCGCGCGTCCTAGCGTCCGAACGGTGACACGACAAACGACCCGCGACAAACGACCTGCGGCCGTTACCCCGTCCGAACATCCCATCGGGGCGCCGAACGCGCCCCGACGCCGCCACAGGAGGCCCGCCATGAAGCTCATCCAGGCCATCGTGAACACCGACCGGCTCGACGAACTGCGCGACCGCCTGTTCGAGATCGGGGCGCCCGGGCTCACGGTCGACAACGTGATGGGGATCGGGAAACCCTTGGGCCAGATGCGCTACTCCGACACCCGGGGGTTCGTGCCCAAGTTCTTCGCGAAGAGCCGGGTCCAGATCGTGGCGGAGGACGAACGGGTCCCGGAGATCGTGGACGCCATCCGCGCCGTGTGCCACACCGGCAACATCGGGGACGGCAAGATCTTCGTGCTGCCTGTGGACGACGTGGTGCGGATCCGCACCAACGAGCGGGGGAAAGACGCGCTGTATTAGCGTGGGTCGTTGGACCGTGTGGACGGGGCTTACCGTTCGGACGTTGGGACGTGCGGACGTGCGGACGGACAACCGTGCGGACGCTGGGATGCGTGGACGTGCGGACGGATCAACTGCCGGAGGTCGTTGGTCGCGGGTCGTTGGTCGTTTGACCGTTCGGACGTGTGGACGCGTGGACGTGGGGCCGGGTTAACTCCCGTGAATCGGGAATCGTGAATCGTGAACGGTCTGGGCGCTTCGCGCCCAACGGCCTTCCAGCCGCCCCGCCCCCCGCCGCCTAGCCGCCTAGCCGCCTAGCCGCCTAGCCGCCCAGCTTCCCAGCCTCCTAGCCGCCAAGCCGCCGAGCGTCGTACCGTCCTAACCGCACCACGCCCGGCGGCGAGGCCACTTGGCCGCTCCCTACTCCGAACCTTCCGGCGGGGCGAACAGGGGGGCTTCCAGGGGCACGAGCTTGATCTCGATCCGCCGGTTCCGGGCCCTGCCCTCGGGGGTGTCGTTGGGGGCCACCGGCCGGTAGGGCCCGAACCCCACGGCCGAAAGCCGCTCCGGCTCCACCCCCACCTGGTCCTGGAGGAACCGCACCACGCTCGCGGCCCGGGCGGTGGAGAGCTCCCAGTTCGTGGGAAACCGCTCGGCCAGGGCCCCCGAGATCGGCACGTTGTCGGTGTGGCCCTCGATCACGATGGCCTTGTCGGTCTGGGCCTTGAGCACCTCGCCCAGGCGCCGCAGCACCTCTTCCCCCTCTGGCTTAATCCGGGCGCTTCCGGAATCGAAGAGGATCTCGTCGAGCACCTTGACCGAGAGCTTGCCCTTGAGCTGCTCGATCACGACCCGCCCCTCTTCCACCTCCTTCTCCATGCCCTTGAGAAGGCCCTGGTAGGTGCGGGACACCTCATCGAGCTTCTCGCGCTTCTCCTGCTCGGCCCGGCGGCGCTCGGCCTCCACGAGCTCGAGCTTGGCCTTGAGGTCCGCGAGATCGGCCCGGCAGGCCTCGAGCCGGGACTCCACATCGAGCTTCTGGGACCGCAGCGCCGTGAGCTCCTCCTCCCGGCGGCGCTCGCACGCCTCGACCCGGGACTCCGCCTCCTGCCGGGCCTTGCCGCACAGGTCGAGGTCCGCCTCCCGTTCCTGGGCCCGGGTGCGCCAGCGGGCCGCCTCGGCCTCGGCCTCGGAGAGGCGCGCCGCCAGATCACGGGCCTTCCCCTCGAGGCTTGACCGCTCCTCGCCGCACCGGGCCAGCGCCTCCTCGGCCTCGGCCCTACCCCTTCGTTCGGCTGCGAGTTCCTGCTCGGTGGCCCGAAGCCGGGCCTCCAAGGTGCCGGCGCGGTCGACGGCCTTGAGGTACTCCTCCTTGGCCACGCCGCACCCCCCGAGGAGCACGGCCACACCCAACACGCCCCAAAGCCCCCCCCTCATGCCTCATCCTCCCTGTGCTCGGTGGGCAACCACACGTAGAACTTGGACCCCACGCCCACCCGGCTCTCCACGTGCATCCTGCCCCCGTGGGCCTCGACGATCTTCCGGCAGATCGGCAGCCCTAGGCCGGTTCCCTGGTTCTTGGTCGTATAGAACGGCTTGAAGATCTCGCTCAGCTTCTCGGCCGGGATGCCGGGCCCCTCGTCCTCCACAACCACCTCCACCCAGCCGTCCCCGCCGGGGCCAACCCCGCCGTCCAGGGTCGGCCGCGCCCGGGTCCGCACCGTGACCCGCCCGCGGCTGCCCACGGCGTGGCGCGCGTTCAGGATCAGGTTGAGGAGCACCTGCTGGATCTGCTGCGGGTCCATCGGGACCTCCGGCATGGCCGGGTCCAGGTCCAGGTCCAACTGGTCGCGCGCCCCGCCCTCCTCCCGGTCCACGAAGAACACCGACTCTTCCACCACGTCGTTCAAGTTCGCCTGCTGCCAGTTGGGTACCGACTCCCGGGCAAAGCTCAGAAGATCCCGGATCGTCTTGTCGAGCCGGTCGATGAGCTTGAGCATTTCCTGCACCACGGGGGTGCGGGGGTCGTCCGGACCGAACCCCTGGGCCAGCACCTGGGCCGCCCCGGCGAGCCCGGCCAGCGGGTTCTTGATCTCGTGGGCCACGCTCGCCGCCATCTCGCCGATCGAGGCGAGCCGCTCCGCCCGCATCATCTGCTCCCGGTGGAGCCGTTCCACCTCCTTGCTGGTTTCATCGAGGCGGGCGATCATGGAGTTGAAGCTCCGGGCCAGCCGCCCGAGTTCGTCGTTGCCGCCCACCCGGCTCCGCACGTCCAGGTTCCCCCGTTCCACCTCCTTCATGGTCTCGGAAAGCTCCCGCACCGGGCGGTTCACCATGCGGTGGAGCAGGAAGCTGATCGCCCCCGTCACAAGGAGGAGACTCATCACGGTGGAGGCCCCCATGAACCGGGCGTTCTGCCGGATGTGGGCCTCGGTCTGGGCCATACTCAGGCACACCTCCAAAACCCCGACGATCTCCTTTTGGGGATCGTGGCAGGTGTGACACTTGGGTTCGTTGTAGATGACCTCGACCATGCAGAAACTGCGGTGCCCCCGCTCCTCGCTCTTGAACGGCTTCGACCGGTCGGGGCTCGTAAACACGTTGTAGACGAGCTCATCCACCTCCTTGCCGATCTCGCCTGGCTCGGCCGAGTGCATGATCATGCCGTCGGCGTTGAAGATCCGGATCGTCTCGATGTCCTGGAACTGCCCCATCATCCGGATCACCTTCATCACGTCCTTCTGGCAGCGGCCCTCCATGTCGATCCGGATGATGTTCGTGAGCGTTTTCGAGAGAATCCGGGCCTGATTCTTCGTGTTCTCCACGGCCTGGCGGTTCTGGGCCAGCACGTTAAGCCACGTGGCCCCGCCCAGCACGAGGCCGAGCACGATCACGATCGCCAGGTTGATCTTGAAGCTCAGCGAGGTGCGAAACACCGAAACGATCCGCTTCGCGCTCAGGTGAGAGCCGAACCGGGAACCCGGTCCGGCTCGGCCGACGGAGCCCGGTGGAGGACGGTGGTCACGGTAAGGGCCTCACAGGCCGTGCAGTCGAGGCACCGGATGCAGTGTCCGGTGTTCTCGCCCTCGTAGGGGCGGATCTCCATGGGGCAGACCTCGTAGCACTTGTCGCAGTGGGTGCAAAGCGCCGGGTTCCACTGGAGCCGCACCAGGCTCACCCGGTTGAACAGGCTGTACAGGGCACCCAGGGGACACGTGGTCTGGCAGAACGGCCGCTTCGCCACCACCGACGAGGCCACGAAGAAGATCAGAATGGCGATCTTGATCCAGAACAGGTCCCGGATCATCGTGCGCACTTCGGGGCTGATCGTGACCCAAGGAAGCCCCCCGATCAGCGTGCCCATGGGACAGAGCTTCGAAAACCAGTTCTCCGCCGTGATCCAGGGGACCACGAACACGAGCATCACGAGCACCACGAACCGAAACGGCCGGAGGTACGTGGGGATTTTGATCTTGAGGGACGGCAGCTTGTACAACAGCTCCTGGAAGAACCCGAAGGGGCAGAGGGTGCCGCAGGGCATCCGTCCCACGATCCCCCCGATCAGGCCGAGAAACCCCAGGGTGTAATAGGGAATCGCCCGCACCACCATGAAGTGCTGGAGCGTGCCGATGGGGCATGAGAAAAACGCCGAGGGGCACGCGTAGCAGTTTAGCACCGGCACGCAGAACCCCTTCGCCGCCCCCTGGTACACGGCCTTCGCCCAGTACCCCGGGAGGTACCCGTTGATGCCCAGGGACGCGCCGGCCTGAAAAAAACGTCGTGTTCGGATCCGGATCACGCGAGTTCCCGATCGAAGCTGGAAGGCTAACACGCGGAGAGGCGGAAATCTCCGCCACCCCAATCTCACAAACGGCACCCGCCAGAGCCGCCTCTGTGGCGCCGAGTCCTGCTCGCCGAACCGGGGGTCACCCGACCCCGATGCAGCTCAGTCAAAGGAGCTGCCCGTTGAAGAGAACCTCACCCCATTCGTGACGGGCGAGCCCCAGGTACAGGGTTACCCCCATGAGGGCGAGCCCCACGAACCACACCGTGCGGCGCCACCGGGCGTTCCAGAGTCCGGTGCCCACGGTGAGCAGGATCACGAGTCCGACCGCCACCGGGATGAAGTTGGGATCCCAAAGCACATCCCGGATCTCAATCACCCATTCAGGCATCGGCTACCCCTCGCCCCGGACCCGCCAGGCCAACTCCACGGCCTGGCGAAACGACGCGGCCGCCTCGTCCCACCGGCCCTGGGCGGCCGCGATCTCCCCCTTCTCCGCCAGTACCCTCGGGTTCCTCGGGTCGAGCTCCACCGCCGCCTCGATGGCCTTTGCGGCCTCGTCGGGGCGTCCCAGGGCCCGAAGGCTCCGGGCCTTCACCACCAGGGCCGGCGTGTACGCGGGCTCGATGGCCAATGCCTCGTCGGCTATGGTGAGAGCCTCCTCGGGCTTTTGTCGCGCCTCCAGCACCTCGGCCAGGAGCCCCAGGGTCTGGAGGTGTTTCGGCTGGATCTCCCGGGCCTCCCGCAGCACCGCCTCGGCCTTTTCCAGGAGCGCCGGCTTCTTGCGGGCCCCCTCCAGGTAGATCCGGGCCAGCAGGACCCGCGGATCGGCCCACTTGGGGTCCAGCTTGGCCGCTTTCTCCAAATCGCGCACGGCCTTGCGGGCCATGCCCCGGCGAATCAGCACCTGGGCCTTCTGGTAGTGGAGGGTGGCCTTCTTGGGGGGCACGTAGTCGCGCTTCTTCACCGCGACGCGGGCGCTCGCATCCGGGGCGATGCCGAGGAGCGCGTCCACCGCCTCCTTGAGATCGGTCCTCGTGGCCGTGGAGTAACTGGCGAACGCGTACCGCACCGTGCCCGCATCGTCCAGGAGGGCCACCGACGGCGTCGCCACCACCCCGTACGCGTAGTAGGTGGCCAGCCCCTCGTCCAGCACCACGGGAAACGGAAGGCCCTTCGCCGCCTGCTCGACGGCCGCACGGGTCTCGGCGTCCAGGTGCTCGTGGTCCACATTGACCGCCAACACCTCAAATCCCTTGTCCTGGCGCTCCGCATAAAACTTGGCCAGGTCCTCCAGGAGCGTTTTGCTTCGCGGGCTCCAGGTGGCCCAGAAGACCACGGCCACGGCCTTCGCCCCCACCTTGTCGGCGAGCCGGATCTCGGTGCCGTCCAGGGTTTTGAGGGTGAACTCCGGCGCCTTCTGGCCGACCTCCACGTACTTGAACGCCGCGGCGGCCGGCGCCACCGCCAAGAGCACCAGAAACCCCAAAAATAGCCCGAACCGTCGACCCGCCATGGCTGACTCTCCTTACCCCACCCTCAGTGGAGCAGCTTTTCCAGCGCCTTCCGGTACGCCTCCACGGCCTTTTCGTACTGGCCGGCCCCTTCGTAGATGCGGCCGAGCTCGTAGTAGATCCGCTCCGGCTTCGGGCTGATCCGGGCCGCATCCTCCAGGGTCTTGGCCGCCTCGTCCACGTTGCCGCGAATCCCCATCACCCGCGCCAGCCCCACCTTGGCGTCGGAGCTCCGGGGGTTCAGTTCCAGGGCCCGCTTGAGGTACGCCTCGGCCTCATCTACGTTGTCGGGCGAGGCGTCCAGGAGCCAAAGTCCCAGAAGCTCGTGGGCCTCGGCGTAGGTGTCGTCGGCCTTCACGGCCTCCCTCGCCGACTCCAAGGCCTTTTCGGGCATCTTCCGCTTCACCAGGAGTTTCGCCTTCTGGAGGTAGCGCTCGGCGTCCTTCCGGGCATCGGACTTTTCCGGGGCCGAAGCCGCGGGTTCCTCCCGGACCTCCTCGCCCAAGGCCTTGGCCACGAGCCGCTTCACCTCGTCGGCGAACCCGGCGGTGTAGCCCCCCACCTCCTCGACGAACTTGCCCTCCGGGTCGATGACGCCGGTGCTCGGGGCCACGAGAACCCCGTACGTGCCGTAGACCTCCTGATCGGCGTCCTCCACCACCGGGTACGAGATCCCCAGGCCTTCGGCCCAGGCTTTGGCGTCCCCTTCGGCCGGGTTCACGATCACCCCCACCACGGCCGCCCGGTCCGGAAAGGCCGCCTTCACCTCCTCCAGGGCCTTGGCCGCTTTTTCACTGCGTTCCTGCCCCTGGCGAAGGAACGAAAGCACCACGGCCTTGCCCTTCAGCGACGAGAGCGACATCGTCTCCCCCGTCACCGCTTGCAGCGAAACGCCCGGCGCGGGCTGCCCCGGCTTCACCTTCCGGAATCCCGCGGCCGTGTTGGGTGCGGCCGCTAGGACCCCCGCGATCGCTAGGGCGGCCAACCCGTTGCCCAGATGCCAACAGCTCCGCATGGCCCTTCCTCCTGCTCCCGAATCCAAGAAGCCTTCCGGCCGAACGCAAAAACCCGGGGGGCCGCCGCCCCCCGGGCGGAACGGATGTTCCTAGTACACCACGGGGTTCTCCCGGTCGTAGTCCTTGGGCTTGTGGCACCCGACCACGCACCGGCCGCCGGTGGGGGTCTTGGTGTAGTTCACCGGCAGCTTCCACATCTTCCCGAAGGGCACCTCTTTGCGGATGTGCTTCTCCTGGTTCCCCGCGTGGACCTCGTGGCAGGCCTTGCAGCTCCGGCCCTTGGGATCCTTGTTCACGTGGAGGAAGTGCAGGTTCCGATCGCCGTTCCGAAAGTCGGTGAGCTTCGTCGTGAACTCGTTCAGAGCGATGTCCTTGTTGTGGCAGTCGAAGCACAGGGCGTAGTTCTCGGTCTTGTAGGGCATGTAGAACTGGGCCGGAAACGGCTTCTTCAGCACCCACGCGTAGTTCGACCCGTGGGTGTCGTGACACGCGTAGCAGTCGTTCTGCTTAACCGGCCCATGGAGGAACTTGGCGTTCTGGACCTTCGCCCCCATCTCGGTGTGGCAGGTGTAGCAGATCTCCTTCGTGGGCGCCTTGAGCTGCCGCGGGTAGTTCGAGGAGTGGGGGGTGTGGCAGCCGGTGCAGGGCTCCTTCTTCAAGGCCGTGTGCTGCACCGTCGCCTCCTCGATGTGCTTTTGCATGTCCTTGTGGCAGCGGTAGCAGAGCTCCTTGCCCTCGCCGTAGAGCATGTAGGGGGCGTCGGTGGCGTGGGCGTTGTGGCACTTGCCGCAGTCCTCCTCCACCGGCTTGTGCACATATTTCCGGGTGAACTCCTCCTTGCGGTCGATGTGGCACAGCAGGCAGAGCTCCGCGCCCTTCTCCTCGGTCAGGTTCGGGTAGGGCGACGAATGGGGGTTGTGGCAGATGTTACAGTCCCCCGCTGCCACCGGGCCGTGCACGAACCCCCGGTTCGTCTTGTTGTTCTCGTGGCAGCTAAAGCACAGCTCGCTCGTGGTGGGCTTTTTGAGATGGAGCTCGGCCTCCGACTGGTGCGGGTCGTGGCAGGCCACGCAGTCGCCGGTCGCCACCGGCTTGTGCACCGTCCGGTTCGCGTCCTTGCGGTCGTGGCAGGCGTAGCACAGATCCTTGCCGCCCCCGAAGGCCAGCTTGAAGTCCTGGCCCGACTTCGTGGGGTGGTTCGGGTTCCCCTCCTCGTGGCACACCACGCACTGGCCAGCCCCCACCGGCCCGTGGACATAGGTGGCCTTGCCCATATTGGCGTGGCACTGATCGGTGACGCACCCTTCCTGGGCCGCCGCAGCGCCCGCCACCAGAAGCAACCCGGCCAACACCGCGCCCAACATCCCGTGTCTCATCGGTCCATCCCCTCTCCGAACGAAAGAAAACCCTCGACGACCCCGATCGTTCCCCCGTCTCGGCATGGTCTCTCCTCCTCCCGAAGCGTTACCCCGCGTAACTGTGAAGCCCCGACAACACGAAATTCACCCCCCAGTACGTGAAGATCACGCACCCGAATCCGACAACCGAAAGCCACGCCAACCGCACCCCGCGCCACCCCGCCGTGAACCGGGCGTGGAGGTACGCGGCGTACACGAACCAGGTGATCAGAGACCAGGTCTCCTTGGGGTCCCAGCTCCAGTAGGTGCCCCAGGCGTAATTGGCCCAGATCGCACCGGTCAGGATCCCCAGGGTGAGAAGCGGAAACCCCACCGCCACCGATTTGTAGGCCAGGTCGTCGAGAACCCGTGCGGGCGGCAGAATCCCCGGGGCATCCTTGCCCAGCCGGGCCTCGGTGCGCCTGCGGAAGAGATACATGATCGAAACCGCAAACCCCACCGCAAATGCGCCGTACCCGAAGAAGCAGGTCACCACGTGGGCCGTGAGCCAGTTGGACTGGAGCGCGGGGACCAGGGGCTGGATTTCGGAGGAGATCTTGGGATTGAGGGAGACGAGCGCGATGCCCAAAAACCCCAACGGGGCCACGAAGGCGCCGATGGCGCGGTACCCGTACAGGCGTTCGAACACCAAGTAGATCAGCATGATCGACCAGGCGAAGAACACCATCGATTCGTACATGTTGGAGAGGGGAATGTAGCCGTACCCGGCCTGGTGGGACTCGATCCAGCGCACGACCATGGCGGCCGTGTTCACGAGCCAACCGGCGAGCGCCAGGCCCGTGCCGATCCAACCCGTGACCTTGGAGCGATGTACCAGGTACACCACGTACCCAAAGGTCGCCAGCAGATACAGGATCATGGCGATCCCGAAGAGCTTATCGTTGATCATCGTTCCTCCGTGGAAGGGGCCCCCTCGGAACGCGATCCGGGCCCCCTTATAGCAACTTGGGGTCTACTTTTCAAAGAGTTCTTGCGCCTCGGCGCACAAGTCCTGGAACCAGTGCTCGAAGGCGATCCGGTTCCGGCTGGCGTTGCCCCCCAGGAACACCTCGACGCCCCCCTTCTCCGCAGGCCGGATCCGGGCCCAGACCCTTCGGTGGCTCACGAAGAACGCGATCAGGCACCCCAGGGTGATGAAAATGCAGCCGGCCCAGATGAGCGGCACCCCCGGGTCGTAGGCCACCTGGAGCCCCGTGTACATGAGGGTCTCGACCCCGTCCACCCGAACCACGTACCCGCCGAGCCGGCGGTGGTTGCCCTGGGGGGCCTGGAACACCACCGTGCTCTGGGGTTCCCCCTGGGCGGGCTGGAGCACCACCTCGACCGCGGGCCCCATGCCCCGAAAGTCCCCGGTCAGGTTCCGCAGAATCAGCCGATCCCCGTTCTCCAGCTCGACGGCGCCCCCCTTCTCCACCTGCTTTCGGTGAAACAGGATGTTCCGCCGCGGGCCGAACACCGTGAGCCAGGCCGACCGGCCCCCCGCCTGGCCGTAGGAGGACTGGTAGAAATAGATGTCCTTGTAGATCAGGGGGCTATTGACCTCGATCCGCTTTTTCAGGACCTCTTGGCCGTTTTCCAACACGGCAAGGTCGCTGATGTAATCCTTGGGCCGCCCGGTGGGCCGCCCCTGGGGATCGGTATAGAAGGTCACCTCGAAATCGTCGCAGCGCACCTGGAACCCGAGGTCTTTCACGCCGCCGTCCCGGAGCCGGATCTGGGAGACGGTGTCGCCCTCCACGATGTTCACGAACCCCTTGAACCCCCATTGGGCCCCCACGATGGCCCCCAACCCGAACAGGAACAGGCTAAAGTGGGTCACGTACACGCCCATCCGGGCCCAGCCCCCGCGGGTGCCGAGGAGATACACCGCGCCGTCCCGCTCCTCCCGGAACACCTTGCGCGTCCGGCGCCTGAGGAGCGTCTCGAGCTTCTCCGCCACCGCCCCCACGTCCCCGCCCTTGACCCGGGTGGTCCACTTCTCGTGGATCGCCACCGGCTTCCCGTCGAACACGGGGTCCTTGTACGTCATGAGACGGATCGCGTGGGGCAGGCGCTTGAGCGAACAAAACGTGATGTTCACGAGCAGGAGAACGAGAAGCGTCTGGAACCACCACGAGTAGTACATGTTGTGGAGACCCAGGGCCCAGATCACCTTGGCCCAGCCCTCGCCGTACTCGGCCGCGTAAACCCCGAACTCCTTGCCCTGCTGGATGACGGTGCCGAACACGCTCGTCGCCGCGAGCGCGATGAGCACCACCACGCTCAGCTTGATCGAAGCGAAGAACTCAAAAAGCCTCTTTCCGATGCCCGCCTTGGCCGTTTGTTTCAAGGGTCGTACTCCTTGGGGCGTGAGTCGTGAATCGTTTGAACTGCCGCAAGTCGTTTGTCGCGGGTCGTTTGTCGTTTGACCGTGCGGACGTTGGGACGTGCGGACGGGTCCACTGCCGTTTGTCGCTTGTCGTTTGTCGTTCGTCGGGAGAACTGCTGTCAACTACCGCGGTCATTTGTCACCGGTCGTAACGGGCGAAACCCCACGACCAACGACTTACGACCTACGACTTACGGAAGTCCAACGACCTGCGACAAACGGCCCTTGGCCGTCCCAACGTCCCAACGTCCTAACGTCCTGACGTTACAACTCCCTATGGCACTGGAGGCAGCGGCCGGCTTCCCGCCGGGCCGAGGCCGGGTTGAAGCCGAGTTCCACCTCCCGGAACCCGTCGCGCCGCTGCCGGAGGGACACCTTGGGCATCTCCTCCCGGATGCGCTCTTCCGGCGTCTCCCGGTGTCCCGGAAACGGGTGGCGCACCCGCCGGTCCCGAAGTCGCCACGCAGGGACCCGCTCTAGGCTGAGGTCGGCGAACATCGCGAGCGCCGCCCGCCTGCCCTGGGCCATCGCGGCCACGGCGGTGGCCGGCCCGCTCACCGCGTCGCCCCCCGCGTACACCCGCTCCAGGCTCGTGCGTTGGGTCGCCCGGTCCACCCAGATCCGGCCGTCCGGTTCCCGGCGCAGGCCCGAAAGAGCCGGGTCGGAAAAGACGGGGGCCTCGACCCACTGTCCCAGGGCCGGGATCACCGCATCGGCCTCCAGTCTCCAGTCCTTTCCCTCCACCGGCACCGGCCGGGGCCGGCCCGACGCGTCGGGCTCGCCCAGCTCCATGGTGCGCACCCGCACCTCCAGGACTTCCCCCTTCTTGCGGATCTCCGCGGGGTCCGCAAGGAAGTGAAACTGCACCCCCTCCCGCACCGCCTCCTCCACCTCGTCGGCCCGGGCAGGCATCTCGTCCCGGCTCCGGCGGTACAGGAGGTGTACCTCCTCGGCCCCCAAGCGAAGCGCCGTGCGACACACGTCCATGGCCGCGTTTCCGCCCCCCACCACCACGACCCGACGGCCGAGGGGGGTCGGCACGGCCTCCTTGGCTCGCCGGAGCACCTCCTGGAAATCCGTGCACAGCTCCGCCCCGGGGATCCGAAGCTCGATCGAACGGGCGGCGCCCACCCCCAGGAACACGGCGTCGTACTCCCGCAGGAGTTCGGCTAGCGGCGTCCCCCCCGGCCCTACCGGTGTATTGGACCGGAACCCCACCCCGCGGCTCCGAAGATCCTCCAACTCCTCGTCCAGGATGTAAGCCGGCAGCCGGTACTCCGGGATGGTGGTGGCGAGCCTTCCGCCCAAGAGGCCCTCGGCCTCGAACACGGTCACGGAAGCGCCCAGCACGCTCAGGTAGTACGCGCAGGCGAGCCCGGCGGGACCCGACCCCACCACGGCCACCTTGAGCCCTCCGCCGTCCAGGTGCACCGTCTCCCCCGAGGGGACGCCCCCCCGCCGGTCCCGCTCCCGGTCGGCGAGAAACCGCTTGCACCCGTTGATCGCGATCGGCTCCCCGTCGATTCCCCGCACACAGGCGGTTTCACACGGGTGGGGACAGATCCGCCCGATCACCCCGACGAGCGGCACCCGGGTACGCACGAGCCCGTAGCCCTGCTCCAGGTCGTCGTCGAGGATGAGTTGGAGGTAGTCCGGGATGGGAAGCCCCGCGGGGCAGGCCCGCTGGCACGGCGGGCGGGGGGCGGAGGGTCCCCACCGGGCGTCGGCCCAGGACACGGCCAGAACGAACCCGGCGGCCCCGAGGAGAAACAGGTGGCCGTAGGAAAATCCGTTCCAGACCGCCGAAACCAGCCCCAGCGCCAGCGGGATGAGGCACGCCAGCACGAGCCCCGTGAGCCAACGGCGCTGGTACATCTGCCCCGCGCCCGCTGCCACCAGCGACATCCACGCCCCCCGGGGCCGCAAACGGCGGTGGGTCGCGATCTCGTGGAGGAGGCGATCTCGTCCCCGAAGCCGGCCCGAGCAGGCGCGGCACCGGAGCGCTTCTCCCTTGGGCTCGATCCGGCAGAGGCTACAGTCCCAATATCGTTCCATGCGCTCGTCAAGATTCGGGTGTGACGGAATCCGCCCTCCGTGCCGCGAGTAGCCCCCGATCCCCACCGGATCGCCACGCACGCCTCCCCCGGCCCCGGAAGGGGGGCCTACCACTTCTCGACGTAGGCGTACGCGTTGTGATTGTGGATGCTTTCGAAGTTCTCGGCCTCCACCGAGAACCATGTGACGTTCGGGTCGCGAAGGAGCGCCTGGGCCACGTCCCGGACGATGTCCTCCACGAACTTCGGGTTGTTGTAGGCCTTCTCGGTCACGTACTTTTCGTCACCTCGCTTGAGAAGGCTGAACACCTCGCAGGACGCCCGGCTCTCCACCAGGTGGATGAGGTCCTCGAGCCACACGAACTCCCGGAACCGCACGTTAACCCGCACATGGGACCGTTGGTTGTGCGCGCCACCGGCGCTGATCGCTTTGGAGCACGGGCACACGCTCGTCACCGGCACCCCCACCTCGGCCACCAGGTCGAAGCTGTCCTCTTCCAGCGACCCCTTAAGGGCGCAGGGGTAGCTCATGAGCGAGGTGGCCCGGCTCACCGGGGCCCTCTTCTCCATGAAGTAGGGGAACCGCAACTCCAGATGGGCCGAAACCGCGTCCAGGCGCTCGCGGATCTTCTCGAGGATGCCGCGGACGTTCCCCACCGCGATGCCGTGGCGGTGCTCGTTTAAGACCTCCACGAACCGGCTCATGTGGGTGCCCTTGAAATGGTGGGGCAGGCCCACATACATGTTCACCGTGGCCACCGTGTGCTGCTCGCCGTGGGTTTTGTCGAGCACGGTGATGGGGTAGACGATGTCCTTCACCCCCACCTTGTCGATGGCGATCCGGCGATGGTCGGCGCGGCTTTGGATGTCTTCGAGCACGGGGTCAATCCCGGATGTAGGTGGCCGCGGCCCGGTTGCTTTCCCAGGCGGTCACCCGGTGCACCCGTATGCCCTCCCGGTCGATCCGCCGGGCCACCTCGTGGCACAGGTACTCGGCGATCCGCTCCGAAGAGGGGTTGCGCTCCCGGAACGCCGGAAGGTCGTTCAGGTAGGCGTGGTCCAACTGGGCCAGTACCTCCCGCGTGGCCTTCTTGAGCTCCTGGAAATCCAGGGCCAGATCGGTGTCGTCCAGGCGATCCGCCCGGACCACGACCTCCACCTTCCAGTTGTGGCCGTGGAGGGCCTCGCATTGTCCTTGATAGCCGCGCAGATTGTGAGCCGCGGCAAAATGCTCCTCGATCTTCACCTCGTACATCTGCGGTCCTTGTTCGGCGGAAGGGCTCTGTCGTTTCCAGACCTCGTGCCCGAAAGAACGAAGGCGGTACGGTATCACCTGGGAAACGGAGTTGTCTAGTCTTTCGGGGCCGCCACGAGGAGCACCTGGACGTCCATCACGTTGGTCCGGGTGGGGCCGGTGACGACGAGGTCCCCGATCTCCCGCAGGAGGGCGTAGCTGTCGTTTCGCTCCAGGAACTCCGCGGGCTCGAGGCCCGACGCCCGGGCCCGCGCGGCAGTGGTCCCGTCCACCAGGCCCCCGGCGGCGTCGGTGGGGCCGTCGGTGCCGTCGGTGCCCCCGGAGAGCGCCGCGATCCCTTCCCACCCCTCGAGCGCCAAGGCCATGGCCAGGGCCATCTCCTGGTTCCTCCCCCCTTTCCCGTCGCCCCGCAGGGTGACCGTGGTCTCGCCCCCCGCGAGCAGGCACGCCGGCGGCGCCACCGGGTCGCCCCGTTCCCGGACCTCCTGGGCCACGGCCACCAGCGCCCTGCCGACCTCCCGGGCCTCCCCCTCGAGACGGGAGGTGAGGATCAGGGGGTTGTACCCAAGGGCACGAGCCTCCGTGGCCGCGGCTTCCAGGCTCTTTCGGTTCGATCCCACCACGACGTGAACGATGCCGGCGAGCCGGGGGTCTCCGGGCTTGGGGGTATCTTCCACCTCGCCCCGGCAGCCGGCCTCGATGTGGCGGCGCACCGCCTCCGGCACCCGGTCCCAGACGTTTCGCCGCACCAGCACCTGCCGGGCATCCCGGAATGTGCTCGGGTCCGGGGAGAACGGCCCCGAGGCGATCACGTCGAGCCGGTCGCCGATGACGTCGGAGAGCACCAGGTTCACCACCCGGGCCGGATGGGCCGCCGCCCCCAGGCGCCCTCCCTTCACCTGGGAGAGGTGCTTTCGCACGGCGTTGAGTTCCCCGATCGTGGCGCCGCTCGCAAGGAGAAGCCGGGTGACCTCCTGGACGTTCCCGAGGGTGACCCCGGGCGCCGGCAGGCTCAGGAGCGCCGAGCCTCCCCCCGACAGCACCGCCACCACCAGGTCGTCCGGGCCTGCGCCCCGCACGAGCTCGAGGATGCGCCTTCCGGCCTCCACGCCCCGGGCGTCCGGTACCGGATGGGAGGCCTCGAGCACCTCGACCCGCTTCAAGGGTAGGCCGTGGCCGTCCTTCACGCACACCACGCCCCCCGCGATGCGCTCGCCTAAAAGCGTTTCCACCGCGGCGGCCATGGGCGCCGACCCCTTCCCGGCCCCCACCACCCACGCCTTTCCCGTCTCGTGGAGCCGCAACCGGGCCACCGGTTCCGGTCCTTGGCCCACCTCCAAATCGTCTCCCCGTCGCCGCAGGTGCGCCAGCACCGCGGCCTCGGGGTCGGCCGCCCCCACGGCCGCCCGGAAGACGGCCAGGGCGTCTTGCCTCAGCCTGTCTGCGCCGCCGGCAGCGGCAGTAGTTCGACCCGGCCCTCCCGCACCTGCGTTTGCAGCCATTCCTCCAACTCCCTCCGAAACTTCCGCTCCTCCAGATAGGCCCGCACCTCCCCCCGCAGGTCGAGCGGGTCCTCAACACCGAGCCGGTCCCCCTGCTCCCGGATGAACCGCAGCACCTCGGTCAGGGGAACGAAGGTCATCTCCCGCCGGAACGCGAGATATTTCCGGGCCAGGACCTCCTGCCGCTGGCGCACCCGCAAGTGTTCCATATCGAGCCCCAGAACCCGGCAGAGCTCCGGGGACGGCAGGCGACACCGGGCCGCCAGCGCCCCCAACTCGGCGTCGATCTCGGCCGCCGAGGCCTCGAGCCGAAGCCGCTCGGCCTCGGCCGCAAACAGCCGGCGCCGCACCACGGCGTCGCGCACCACCCGGGCCAGCGCCTCGGCCTCCGGCCGCCCTTCGAGCCGGCGGATCGCGGCCTCCCGGCGGATCTCGCTCCAGGTCAGGGCGTACCCGTCGATCCGTCCCACCAGGGCGTCAACGAGCTCGGCCCGAACCGGGGCGGCGCCGAACCCCCAGGCCGCCAGGGCGATCAGCGCCGCCGCTTTTGGTAGCGCCTGACCCATCGCCGGTGCTCCTCGTAGGTGTCGGAGAACACGTGGGTGCCGTCGTTGCGGCTCACGAAGTAGAGGTACGTGACCGGCGCCGGATGCACCACGGCCACGAGGCTTTCGCGGCCGGGGTTGGCCACGGGGCCCGGCGGGAGCCCCTTGCGCACGTAGGTGTTGTACGGATGATCGGTGCGCAGGTGCTTTCGGGTGAGGTTCCCGTCGAACTCCGGGATGCCGTAGATGACGGTCGGGTCACTCTCGAGCCGCATGCCGCGGCGCAGCCGGTTCCAGAAGACGGCCGCAACGAGGGGCCGCTCCTCGGGAACGCCCGTTTCCTTCTCGACGATCGAGGCCAGCGTGACCCAGGAGCGAAGGTCGAGCCCCCGGGCCCGGGCCTCGGACAACAGGGGCTCCGTCACCTCACGGAACCGTCCCACCAGCGCCGAGACGACCTCCTCCGGGTCGAGCCCCCTGGCGAACCGGTACGTGTCGGGAAACAGATACCCCTCGAGGGTGGGACCCGGAAGATTCCACCGGCCCGGCGCCCCTTCGTCGTAGCACAGGGCCTCGAACCGGACCGGGTCGGTGACCCCCGCCTCGCCCAACACCCGGGCCATCTCCCGCGCCGTGAGGCCCTCGGGCAGCACGACCCGCACCTGCTCCACCACCCCCCGTCCCACGGCCTCGAGCACGGCCCGGGCGGTAGGGGCCTCCCCGAGCCGGTACGAGCCCGCCTTGGGCCCCCCGGGCGGCATGGCGGCCTCGATCGCGAGTCGCGCCAGTGCGGGGTGGGGGAAAAGCCCGGCTCCGGTAAGGAGATGCGCCACCCGGGCCGCGGTCGCACCCCGGGGGATCGTGATCCCCCGCTCGGCCCCGGGCCTGGGCCGGTCGAGCCCGGTGGCGACCCAGACGGCCAAAACCCACGCGAACCCCGCGGCCAGGGCCGCCGCGCGCCACCCCCAGCGACCGAGGTTCATGACCCGCGTTCGAACCAATTCCTCACGTAGTACCAGGTGGTGTCCCGGTTCAGTTTGGCGATCGCCGTGGTGAGCGGCACCTCCTTCGGGCACGCCTTCACGCAGTTCTGGGCGTTTCCGCACTCGGTGATGCCGCCGTCGCCCATCACGGCCTCCAGGCGCTCCTCGGCGAGCATCCGGCCGATGGGGGAGATGTTGAAGTAGAGCGCCTGGGCCAGCGCGGCCGGCCCGATGAAGTTCGTCCGGCGGTTCACCTGGGGACAGGCCTCCATGCAGCATCCGCAGGTCATGCACCGGCTCAGACGGTAGCCGAACTGGCGCCGCTTCTCGGCCAACCGCGGCCCGGGCCCCAGGTCGTGGGTGCCGTCGATCGGCACCCACCCCTTGATGCGCTTGAGGTTCTCGAACATGAAGGAGCGATCCACCATGAGGTCGCGCACCAGGGGGAACTTGCGCAAGGGTTCCAGCACGATGGGCTGCGCGAGCTCGTCCACCAGGGCCGAGCAGGCCTGACGGGCCCGGCCGTTGATCACCATGGTGCAGGCGCCGCACACCTCCTCGAGGCAGTTGCAGTCCCACACCACCGGGGTGGTGGCGCGGCCCTGGGCGTCCACGGGGTTCTTCTGGATCTCCTGCAGGCAGGTGATCACGTTCATGTGGTCGTAGTGGGGCACCGCGAACTCCTCCCAACGGGAGGGCGCGTCGGGCCCGTCCTGGCGGCGGATCCGAAGCCGAACCGTCCGGCTCATCCGAGGGTCTCCTTCTTGTCCACGTCGTACTTTCGCGGCCGGGGGGCGATGTACTGGATGTCCACGTCCTCGTAGTCGATGCGCGGCCCCTCGGGGGTATACCGGGCCAGCGTCGTCTTGAGGAACCGCTCGTCGTCCCGCTCGGGGAACTCCGGCTTGTAGTGGGCACCGCGGCTTTCGTCCCGGAGCCGGGCGCCCAGGGTGATCACGTGCGCCAGTTCGAGCATGTAGTAGAGCTGCCGCGCGAAATGGAGCGACTGGTTGGCCCGCGCCCCCCGGTCGGGAGGCCGGAGGTTCGTCCAGCGCTCCTTGAACTCCACGATCCGCTCCAGGGTCTGGTCGAGCCGGTCGTTATAACGCACCACGGTCACGTTGTCGGTCATGACCTCCCCGAGCTCCCGGTGCAGCACGTACGGGTTCTCGTCGCCGTCCATGGACCGGATGCGGTTCAGGAACTCCTCCTGCCGCTTCACCTCGAGCTCGGCCGCCCGGCCGGCCTCGCCCTCCGGGGCCTGGTCGAGGGCCCACTCCATGGCCTTCTGGCCGGCCACCTGGCCGCCGTAGATGCACGACAGGAGGCTGTTGGCCCCGAGCCGGTTCGCGCCGTGGTACTGGTACTCGCACTCGCCCGCCGCGAAAAGGCCCGGGATCGAGGTCATCTGGTCGTAGTCGATCCAGAGCCCGCCCATGGAGTAGTGCACGGCCGGGAACACCTTCATGGGCACCTTGGCCGGGTCTTCGCCCATGAACTTGCGGTAGATCTCTAGGATCCCCCCGAGCTTCACCTCGAGTTCCTCGGCCGGGATGTGCGTGAGGTCCAGGTACACCTGGTTCTTCCCGTCGACCCCGAGCCCCTGGTTCACGCACACGTCGAAGATCTCGCGGCTTGCGATGTCGCGGGGCACGAGGTTTCCGTAGGCCGGGTACTTCTCTTCCAGGAAGTACCACCGCTCGCCGTTGCGGGGCACCCACACCCGGCCGCCCTCCCCCCGGGCCGACTCGCTCATCAGCCGAAGCTTGTCGGGGCCGGGAATCGCCGTGGGATGGACCTGGATGAACTCGCCGTTGGCGAACGTGGCCCCCTGGGTGTAGACGCTCGCCGCGGCCGCCCCGGTGTTGATCACCGAGTTGGTGGATTTGCCGAAGATCATACCGAGGCCGCCCGTGGCCAGGATCACCGCGCGCCCCGGAAAGGCCCTCACCTCGCCCGACACCATGTCGGCCGCCACCACGCCCCGGCACACCCCGGCGTCGTCCACCACGGCCGACAGGAACTCCCATCCCTCAAACTTGGTCACACGGCCTGCCGCCTCGTACCGGCGGACCTGCTCGTCGAGGGCGTACAGGAGCTGCTGCCCGGTCGTGGCCCCGGCGTAGGCCGTGCGGTGGTACTTGGTGCCCCCGAACCGCCGGAAATCCAGGAGCCCCTCGGCGGTGCGGTTAAACATCACCCCCATGCGGTCAAAGAGGTAGATGATGCCGGGGGCGGCCTCGCACATCCGCTTGACCGGCGTCTGGTTCGCCAGGAAGTCCCCGCCGTAGATGGTGTCGTCAAAATGCTCCCAGGGGCTGTCCCCCTCGCCCTTGGTGTTCACCGCGGCGTTGATGCCGCCCTGGGCGCACACCGAGTGGGACCGCCGCACGGGCACCAGGCTGAACAGGTCCACGTGGAAGTTCTGCTCGGCGATCCGGACCGCGGCCATCAACCCCGCGAGCCCGCCGCCCACCACGATCACGTTCTTTCGTTCCACGGTTTTTCTCCTCTCGCCCGCGAAGCCCGTAGGACACCCGCGCGCGTCGCGTTCAGAACTGGGCCAGGGT
This sequence comes from Deferrisoma sp., assembly GCF_054681715.1. Lineage (NCBI taxonomy): Bacteria > Pseudomonadati > Thermodesulfobacteriota > Deferrisomatia > Deferrisomatales > Deferrisomataceae > Deferrisoma > Deferrisoma sp. The sequence continues at coordinate 2,169 of NZ_BAAHFQ010000031.1, read as the reverse complement.
CCGCAGGCCGTAGATCGCCAGGATCACGAACGCAGCGAAACTGACCCCCACGAACACCCGCTGGCTGTGGGTGCCCACCGTGATCCCCCAGTCGATGGCGGTGCCGAAAATCCCGTTGGCCAGGTGGAACACGGCGGCCAAAAGCCCCGCGTACCACGTGGCCACGTACCACCCCGCCTCCGCGAACGCCGCTCCGTTCATGGCGGCCACGTGGAGGGCGATGAAGGGCACCAGAAAGAGGCCCGTGGCCCGCTGTCCCAGGTACATCCAGTTCCGCAGCCAGTTGTACCGCAGGTTGTTGGGCTGGGATTCGTAGGTGATGTAAAGGCCGTAGAGACCGTGGTAGACGAGCGGGAGGTACAGGAACACCACCCGCAGGACCGGGCTCTCGTAGGCCCCCTCCCCGCGCACGTGCAGACACAGGAAGTAGCCCAGGAACAAGAACCCGGTGAGGCTGTGGAGCTTTCGCATCCAGAACTGGGTGGAGGCCACCTTTCCCACCGGCGTTTCCGCGGTCATGCCTCGACTCCTCGTGTGACTTGCCCGCTCGGCAGCGAGCGGCTGGGCGGCTGAGCCCTTTGTGTTGCTCCGGCGTCTAAACAAGAAACAGAGGCGCTTCGGGGCGATCAAAGACAAAAGCGGGCACCGATCGCCCGCCCTGCCGTGAGAATACTCCTCCCCTATCCCAGCGCTCAAGAACGAGGATCTCATACCAAGTTGCGTTCAAACAGACACCCAGCCCGAAGCCCGGCAAGGGGCCTGGTTCCGGCCGCGCGTGAGTGCGGCATCCGGCCACCGAAGGAGCCACGCCCGGCGCTCCACCAGGCCCCTTGCTGGGCCGAATCAGGAAACGGTTGCTTTGAACACAACTTGGTATCACAGGTCCGAGGCCACGTCCCGGAGTGCTCGGGAGGCCTCCTCCAGCCGATCCGCCTGATCGGCCGGCAGGCTCTGCCGCAGGGCTTCGAGGTCGGCGAGGATCCGGCCCACGGCCGCACGGTTCCGCGTGCGGGCCTCGGCCGCCAGCCCGGCCTCGAGCGAGCCCAGCCGGGCCTCCAGGGCGCCCATCTGGCGCCGCATGCCCCAAAGCGCCGTGCCCCCGATCCAGAGGAACACGAGCACCACGGCCGCCAGCACAACCATGCCGAGAAACACCCGGTCACGTTCGGACTCCCGGGGCCTCGGGGGGGCTCCTGCGGCCGGGCCGGCCGCCGCCTCCTCCACGGCCTCCCGGTCGGCCAAGGCGGCGGCGACGTCGTCGGGGAGTTCTTCGCGTTCGGTCTGGCCCCCCTGGGGATCCAAACCCGGGGTGGAGGGATGATCCATGGCTCTCTCCGGGCAAACAGTGCGCGGCGGCGATCCTACGGAGCCCCCCCCCGTGTGTCAACGCTCCGAACCGCCGGAGCCCGGCAAAAGCCCCCATTTCCGGCCCATGTCCGCCACCCACGGCGGGCACTCCCCCTGTTCCAGGAACCCCTCCCAGGTGGGGTACCCGCCCCGGAAGACGTACCGCAAGAGATCCCGGAACTGGTCCCGGCTAAACCGGTAGGGCCCGATCGCCCCCTCGTCCTCGCCGGGCCGCCAGACGACCGGGATGGTTTCTGGGTCGGCCCAGCGCCGAAGGATCCGAAGCGTCTCGCCCCGGTTCTCGTGCCCCCGGATCTTCTGGCGAAATTCCCGGGGGTCCGACGGGAACGGCCATCTGCGGTACACCTCGCCGAGGTACCCCAGGTAGCGCTCCCCCCGGATGGCGCCCATGAGGTCCCCCAGGTCCTCCGGGCTCCGGAACCGGTGGCCCTCGAGCACGAACGTCCCTCCCTCGGGGGGAAGCGCCGAAAGCCCTTGGCAGAAATCGTCGCAGAAAAAGCCGAGATCCTCGAGCAGCAGATGATCGGTCTCGATGTTGTAGAACCCGAACACGACGGTGCCGTGGGAACGGGAGGCGAAGAGCAAGGGCATGGCGACGGATCCGTTGGGACGTTGGGACGCTCCAATGCTGGGACGTTAGAACGTTAGGACGTTGGGACGTTACTAATATCTACAAAAGTATTGCCAGATCCCTAGGCGGCGTATCGGCAACTTGGGGCCAGGAAAAACCCCCGAATCTTGTCCGGCATCCGCTGCAACGAGCGCAAGGCGGAGAGGACCCGGGCCTTCAGGTCCTTCTTC
>NZ_BAAHFQ010000030.1:0-28183 GCF_054681715.1 Deferrisoma sp. | reverse complement strand
GAACCGCTTCTTTGCCAGGCTGGGGCTACCCCAACTGGCGCCGTGACCTCAACCTTACGAACCGCCCGGTGCGGACCCGCATGCCGGGTGGTGTGGGAGGGGTCGGCGGAGCCGATGCTCCGCCGCCCCTATCCCGATTGGGAGCTCGGGTAGGCCGCGAGGCGGCCCGTTCGCGTAGCACGGCCCCGGGCAATACGTTTGAGGTAAGTAGTAGCGGCCTAGCCGCCAAGCAGCCCAGCGGCCTAGCGGACGTTCCTTGGCCGTCGGGCCCCGATCCGCGGCGCGGACGGGGGGCGCGGGGCGAAGGGGTAGAGTACGCCGAGGCCCTGGGTTCGCTTTTCCCGTGTCCCTGTAGTAGGCTTCCGCGCCTTCCGATCTCCGCGAGGTACCCAAACCCATGAGCCAACCGTTCCGCTTCCTCCCCGAGGCTCCCGAGGGGCCCGGGGACGTGTTCGACGTCGTCCTGGTCACGGGCGACGCCTACGTGGACCACCCGGCCTTCGGCGCGGCCCTGATCGGCCGGTACCTGGAGAGCCTGGGGCTCCGGGTGGGCATCCTGGCCCAGCCCGACTGGACCCGGCCCGACGATTTCCGCCGGTTCGGCCGGCCCCGGCTCTTTTTCGGGGTGACGGCCGGGAACCTGGACTCGGCCGTGGCCCACTACACCCCGGACCGCCGCCGCCGCAAGCGGGACGCCTACTCCCCCGGCGGGCAGCCGGGCCGCCGGCCCGACCGGGCCACCGTGGTGTACGCCCAGCGGTGCAAGGAGGCCTACCCCGACGTGCCGGTGGTGCTGGGGGGCGTGGAGGCGAGCCTGCGGCGGCTCGCCCACTACGATTTCGTGGAGGACCGGGTGCGCCGGTCGGTCCTGGCCGACGCCAAGGCCGAGTTCCTGGTGTACGGCATGGCCGAGCGGGCCCTGGGGGAGCTGGCCCGGGGGCTCGCGGCCGGCCGCCCCCCGGAGGACCTGCGGGGGCTCCGGGGCATCGCCTACCGCACTACCGAGCCGCCGGAGGGGGAGGGGGTTCTCGAGCTTCCGTCCTACGAGGAGGTGGCCGACGACCCGGACGCGTTTTTCCGGTACTTCCAGGCCCTCGACCGGGCGATGCGCCAGCCCGCGCCGCCGGCCTTGGTGCAGCGCCACGGCCCCGTGGCCGTGGTGGTGAACCCGCCGGCCGAGCCCCTTTCCCCGGAGGAACTCGACGCCCTGTACCACCTGCCGTTCACCCGGCGGTACCCGCCCCGGTACGACGCCGAAGGGGGCGTGCCGGCCCTCGAGGCCGTGCGGTGGTCGGTGGTGACCCACCGGGGCTGCTACGGCGGGTGTTCGTTCTGCGCCCTGGCGGCCCACCAGGGCAAGGGCATCGTGAGCCGGCCGGCAGAGGGCGTGGTGGAGGAGGTGCGCCGGCTCGCCCAGGACCCGGAGTTCCGGGGCACCCTGACCGACGTGGGGGGCCCCACGGCCAACATGTACGGCACGGGTTGCACCAAGGCCGGGCCCGGCCGGTTCGCCTGCGACCGGCCGAGCTGCCTGGTGCCCGAGGTGTGCCCCCACCTGGAAACCGGCGGCCAGCCCTATCTCGACCTCCTGCGGGCCGTGCGCCGGGTTCCGGGCGTGAAGCACGTGTTCGTGGCCTCGGGGCTCCGGCACGACCTCCTTCTGCGGCCCAACCAGAGGCGGCTCTTTCGGGAGATCGTGGCCCGCCACGTGGGGGGCCAGATGAAGGTGGCCCCCGAGCACGTGGCGAACCGGGTGCTGCGGCTCATGGGCAAGCCGGGCCGCCGCACCTGGAAGGAGTTCCTGGAAACCTTCGGGCGGATCCGCCGCGACCTCGACCGGCCGGTGTACGTGATCCCGTACCTCATGACGGGCCACCCGGGCTGCGACCTGACCGACGCCCTGGACCTCGCCGGGTTCGTGAGCGACCTGGGCCGGTTCGCCGAGCAGGTCCAGGATTTCACCCCGACCCCGATGACGCGGTCCACCTGCATGTACGTGACGGGCCGCGACCCCCTCACGGGCGAGGAGGTGCCGGTGCCCAAGGGGCGGGAGAAGCGGGTCCAGCGGGCCCTGGCCCAGTTCCAGAGTCCCCGGAACCGGGAGTACCTGATCCGGCATTTCGAGGCCGAGGGCCGGCCCGACGTACTCCGGCGGCTCTACGGCCCGGGGTACCGACAGGAGGCCCGCAGAGGTTTTGACTCCCGTTCCAAACGCTGTGATACTAGGCGCCGTTCCCCGAAGCCACACCGGAAACGGAGCGAGGAGACCCCATGAACGTTGGAAAGCGGATCCGGAGGATGCGGGAGGCCCAGGATCTGAGCCTGGCCCAGGTGGCCCAGATGACCGGGTTGAGCGAGGAGTACCTCCAGAACGTGGAGGAGGGGGCCGAGGTGCCCTCCATCGGCGCCGTGCTCCGGATCTCCCGGGCCCTGGGTTCGAAGATGGGCCAGATCCTCCACGAGGCCGGCACCCGTTCCGACATCTTCAGCGTCGTGCCGGCGGGGAACGGGGCCACGGTGGACCGTTCGGTCCAGCGCACCGGCCAGGGGTACACCTACCAGAGCCTGGTGGCCCCCGACCTCAGGGGCCAGGGCATGGAGCCGTTCCTCGTGACCTTCGACCCCAAGGCGGCGAGCTCGGTGCAGCCCATGGTCCACGAGGGCGAGGAGTTCCTCTACATCCTCTCGGGCACGGTGGAGCTCCTCTACGACGGCGAGACCTACACCCTGAAAAAGGGCGACAGCCTCTACATCGATTCGTCCCGGCCCCACGCCCTGCGGGGCATCGGGAAGACCCCGCCCCAGGCCCTGGCGGTCATTTTCAGCCGGGACTGAGCCCCCCCGCCCTCTCCCCCCGCAACGGGGGGAGAGGGTGCCAGAAACCGGCCGCCGTGTGTCCGGCGGCGGGGGCGGCTCGCCCTCAAGAAGTCGGGCCCGTCGGCCGATCCGGTACCGGCCCCGTTGCCGCTCCGGAGAGCCCATGGACCACACCCCCCGCCGGATTGTGTTGCGCGTTCTCCTCTCCTTGGCCCTCGCGGTCGCCCTGGCCGAGGCCGCCGAGGAGACCCTCAAGTTCGCGTTTCCCCACATCCCCCATCTGTGGGCGTACCTCCTGCACCTCGGGTTCATCGCCGGGGCCGCCGCCGTGCTCGTGGCCCGGGGGCCGCTGCGGCTTCTTCGCGAGGCCCTGGCCCGGCGGGAGGAGGCCGAGGCCCGGTACCGGACCCTGTTCGAGGAGTCGCCGGTGCCCTGCTGCCTCACCCGGCGGGAAGGCGACGCCCCGGTGGTGGCCGACGCGAACCGGGCGTTCTGCGAGGCGGTGGGGCTCCCGAAGGACCGGATCGTCGGCCGGCCGCTGGCCGAGTTCTACAATGAGGAGTCCCGGCGGGCCCTCCTGGAGGGCGGCGGCTACGCCCGGGCCCTGGAGGGCCGGTTCCGGGAGGAGCTGCGCACCCTGGTCGGGGCCGGGGGCCGGGAGGTGCCCACGGTGCTGCGGGCCCGGCCGGTCCGCACGGCCGAAGGGGAGGCCTGGGGCACCCTCGCGGTGTTCGTGGACCTCACCGAGCGGCTCCGGACCCGGGAGGCCCTGGCCCGGCTCCACGCGGCTGTGGAGAACGCCGGGGAGATGGTGATCGTGACCGACGCCGCCGGCCGGATCGCCTACGTGAACCCGGCCTTCGAGCGGATCACGGGGTGGACCGAGGACGAGGCCCTCGGCCGCCGGGTGGAGGAGCTCGTCCGGAGCGGCGAGCACCCGGCCGCGTTCTACGCCGAGTTCGAAGAGACCCTCCGCCGGGGCGAGACCTGGACGGGCGCCTTCGTGAACCGCCGCAAGGACGGCACCCCCTTCGAGGTGGACGCCACGGTGTCCCCGATCCGGGACGCGGAGGGACGGATCACCGGCTACGTGGCGATCCAGCGCGACATCACGCGGGAGCGGCAGATGGAGCGGGCCCTCGACCAGGCCCGGCGCCTCGAGACCCTGGGGCAGCTCGCCGGCGCCGTTGCCCACGACTTCAACAACTACCTCACCGTGATCCTGGGGCAGGCCGAGATGGCGGGGCTCCAAGGGGACCTTCCCCCGTCGGCCCGGGACCGGCTCGACCGGATCCGCGAGGCGGCCGAGGGGGCGGCCGGCCTGGCGGCGCAGCTCCTCGCGTCCGGCCGGCGGCAGAAGGCCGAGCCCCGGGTGGTGGACCTGGGGGAGGTGGTGCGGGGGCACGAGAAGATGGTCCGGAAGCTCGTGGGCGAGGGCATCCGGGTGGAGCTCCGCCTGGGCGGGGGGGAGGTGCCGGTGCGGCTCGATCCCACCCGGTTCGCCCAGGTGCTCCTGAACCTGGCCGCCAACGCCCGCGACGCCATGCCCGACGGGGGCACGCTCTGGATCCGGGCGGGCCGGGACGGGGACCACGCCGTGCTGGAGGTCGAGGACACCGGGGTGGGCATGGACGAGGCGACCCGGGCCCGGGCCTTCGAGCCGTTTTTCACCACGAAGGCGGGCAAGGGCACGGGCCTCGGGCTCGCCACGGTCTACGGCATCGTGACCCAGGCCGGCGGCACGATCGAGGTGAAGAGCGCCCCCGGCCGGGGGTGCCGGTTCGCGATCCGGCTTCCGCTGGCCGACGGGGCGGCCTCCGCGGGTCCCCGCCCCGCGCGGGCGCCGTCGGCGGCCCGGGGACGGGGCCTTACGGTGCTCGTGGTGGACGACGAACCCCAGGTGGGCCGGGCCGTGGCCGACGCCCTCGCGGCCCTGGGGTACCGGCCGCTCCGGGCCGAGGGGCCCGGGGAGGCGCTCCTTCTGGCCGAGCGGGAGGGATGGCGGATCGACGCCCTGGTGAGCGACGTGCGCATGCCCCTCATGGACGGCCCCGCGCTGGCCCGCCGGCTCCGGGACCAGGTACCCGGCCTGCCTGTGGTTTTCGTTTCGGGACACGCGGCCGGGATCCAGCTTCCCGAGGACGCGGTGTTCGTGGGGAAACCCTTCCGCACGGCCGATCTGGGCCGGGCCCTGGACCGGGTGCTCGCGCCCGCGCTGGGGAAGGCGGCGAACTGAGATCGCGGGGGGGGGATCAGGGGTCAGAGGACAGAAGACGGAGGACAGGGAGTGGCCTCCCAGCTTCCGAGTGACTTCCCGCTGGGATGCTAGGAGGCTGGGAAGCTAGGATGCTAAAATCCTTTTGGATTTCAGCGTCTGCGGTTGTCCCAACCTGTGGGAGCGGCTGCCGTATCAGGGATCAGAATTCAGAGGACAGATGTCAGAACCCCCCTGTCCTCCGTCTTCTGTCCCCTGGCACCTGACACGGTCGCCGCTCCCACCCCAAACCCTGACTCAGGTGTCCTCCGACTCCGGACGCGGCGCCGATCGCCCCCGTTCCGGGAGCAAGGGGCCTCCCGGAGAGCCGGGTGCGGCCGTGCCTGCGGACAGAAATCAGAACTCGAGCGACCGACCCCTAACCGCGCTCTTGGCGACTGGCCTCCGTCCTGTGATGTCCGATTTCTGAAACGGCGGCCCCATGCCCCGGACCGTGCCGATTCAAGCCCCCGGAGCAATCGCTTTCCAGCCTCCCAGCTTCCCAGCTTCCCAGCTTCCCAGCTTTCCCGCTTTCCCGCCGCGCCCTCACCGCGACACCCGGAACACCGGCCCGCTCACCGAGGGGATGAACCGCCGGCCCACCGCGGTGAAGGGCGGGAGCCAGGCCACGGCGTCCGGCCCGGTTCCCAGGTACCGGCAGGCCTCCCCCAGAATGCGGCGCCCGAGGCCCCGGCGCCGGTACGCGGGGGCCACCCACAGAAAATCCACCGACCAGGCCTGCCCCTCGGCCGGCTCCACGGGCCGCCACCCCTTCGCCGGGGCCACGCCGTCGGGCTCCTCGTCTTCGGCCCACGCGGCCAGCGCCTCCACGGGCCGCAGGGCCAGCAGGAACACCCCGGCGAGCCGGCCGCCCCGGTAGCCCAGGAACGCGTGGGTCCGCAGTTCCTTGGGCTCCCGCAGGGAGTAGGGGGCGCCGGTGTAGCCCATCTCCCGGGCCCCGATCCGGGCGATCTCCACCACCCGCTCCCGGAGCCGGCGGGGCGCGTCGGGGGGCACCACGGTCACCCGGTCGCCGTCGCCGTGCCAGAGCACCCGCTCGGCCGCGAGGGGGCGGCGGGGCAGGCCCCGGGTCACCCGGTCGTGGAGCCGGCGGTGGCGGGCGGCGTCGGCCGGGTCGGCCGGATCGTAGCGGGTGTGGCAAACGGCGCAGCGGGCCACCGGCCTACCCGATCAGGGTCTCCAGGGGGGTCCACTCCACCCCGAAGGCCTCGGCCACGGGTCGGCAGGTCACGTGGCCGTCCCAGGTGTTCACGCCCTTGGCGAGGCTGGGGTCGGCCTTCAGCGCGGCCGCGAGGTCGCCCGAGGCGAGCTTGCGGCAGTAGGGCAGGGTCACGTTGGTCAGGGCGTAGGTGCTCGTCATGGGCACCGAGCCCGGGATGTTGGGCACGCAGTAGTGGATCACCCCCTCCTCCACGTAGACCGGGTCGGAGTGGGAGGTGGGCCGGCTCGTCTCGCTCACCCCGCCCTGGTCGATGGCCACGTCCACGAACACGCTGCCCGGCTTCATGCCCCGCAGGATCTCCCGGTCCACGAGCCGGGGGGCCCTGGCGCCGGGCACCAGCACGGCCCCCACCAGCATGTCGCAGGCGGCCGCGGCCTCCCGGATGTTCCGGCGGTTCGACATGAGGGTCACTACCTTGCCGTCGAACACGTCGTCGATGTACGAGAGCCGGGCGTGGTTGATGTCGACGATCACCACCTCGGCCCCCAGGCCGTAGGCCACCTTGGCCGCGTTGATGCCCACCGCGCCGCCGCCGAGGATCACGATGCGGCCGTGTTTGGTGCCCGGCACGCCCCCGAGCAGGATGCCCATGCCCCCCTTCTCCCGCTGGAGGAAGGCCGCGCCGAGCTGCACCGCCATCTTGCCGGCCACCTGGCTCATGGGCGCGAGAAGCGGCAGGCTCCCGTCGGGGAGCTGGATCGTCTCGTAGGCCACGGCCCGCACCCGGCGCTCCAGGAGCACCTTTCCGAGCTCCGGCAGGGGCGCCAGGTGGAGGAACGTGAACAGGATCTGGCCCTCGCGCAGCAGGCCGTACTCCTCGGGCAGGGGCTCCTTGACCTTCATCACCAGGTCCGAGGCCCCCCAGACCTCCTCGGCGGAACCCGCGATCCGGGCGCCGGCGGCCCGGTAGTCTTCGTCGGAGATGCCGCTTCCTGCCCCCGCCCCGGTTTCGATGAGCACGGTGTGGCCGTCGCGGCACAGCTCCTCCACCCCGGAGGGCACGATGCCCACCCGGTACTCGTTGTTTTTCCGCTCCTTGGGCACGCCGACGATCATGGAAGGCTCCTCGGGAAAGGCTGGAAGGCTGGAACGCTGGAAAGCTGGAAGGCTAAGTCCCCGTGCCCCTCTCGGGTTGTTTCATGCCGCTCCGTCACAAGCCCCCAATCCGCGGCAAGCAAGAAGATCCCCTATGAATACCGCAAGGCGGGCCGGGGCGCCAGGTGGGCGCTTGCGGTTCGGGCGGGCGAGGGTAGGGTGGCAAGGGCGGTCGGCGGCCAGGCGGCGAGGCGGCCCCAAGCCCCCGCCCCTCCGTGTTCTCCGTGCCCTCCGTGGTTCCAAGTAACTCCGGTCGTCGGTCGCCGGTCTCGCGGTCGTCGGTCCCGTGGTCCAGACGGCCCCGGCGCACCGTGTGGCCGAGGCGGAAGTTACTGTTTTTGCAAACAGGCCGCGCCTCGCGCGGCTTACGGGAGCTTCCATCTGTCCCTTGCAGGAGTGTGCCCATGCGGTTGCGGCTTGCCCCCGTTCCCGAAACCCCCGAGGCCGTGTGGCTCGACCGGCGGCGGTTCCTGGCCCGGGTGGGGCTTGCGGGGCTCGGGGCCTGGGGGCTCCTGGCGGCCCGGGGGTGGCCGCGGGACCTCCCCGACCCCGGCCCGGTCACCCCCGAGGCCGAGGCCACCCGGTTCAACAACTACTACGAGTTCACCACCGACAAGCGGGAGGTCTGGAAGAAGGTCGCCGGGTTTCCCACCCGTCCCTGGACCGTTGCGGTGGACGGGTTGGTGGCCCGGCCCCGCACCCTGGACCCGGACGGGCTGCGGCGCCTCGGCACCGTGGAGCGCACGTACCGTCATCGGTGCGTGGAGGGGTGGTCGGCCGTGATCCCCTGGGAGGGGGTGCCGCTCGAAGGGTTCGTGCGCTGGGCCGAGCCCCTGGGCTCGGCCCGGTACCTGGCGTTCACCGCGTTCCTCAAGCCCGACAAGGCCCCGGGCCAGGCCCGCCACCCCGAGTGGCCCTGGCCCTACACCGAGGGGCTCACCCTGGCCGAGGCCACCAACGAACTTGCGCTTCTCGCCACCGGCGCCTACGGCAAGCCCCTGGCCCCGTCCCTGGGGGCGCCGGTGCGGCTCGTGGTGCCCTGGAAGTACGGGTACAAGAACGTGAAGGGCATCGTGCGGATCACCTTCACCGAGACCCGGCCCCCGACCTTCTGGACCACCCTGGCCCCGGGCGTGTACGGATTCTTCTCGAACATCGCCGGTGGCGGCCGGGAGTGGCGCCTGGGCACAGGGGAGCGGGTGCCGACCCCGGCCTACAACGGGTATGGGGCCTGGGTGGCCCACCTGTACCGGGAGCCGCCGGGGGCGAACCGATAACCTTTCAAAACCAAAGGCGGTCCGGGTTTCGCCCTCCTTGCGGGGGGGGGAATCCCGCGGCACACTGTGCCGGACGCTGCCGCCGGATCGGACCCGCGCGAGAAAGGGGGTGCGCCCATGGTTCCGGTTCCCGCCGAGCCGGCCACGGTGCTGGTGGCCGACGACGACCGCATGACCCGCCAGATGGCGGCCCACGTGCTGGGCCGCCAGGGCTGGACCGTGGTGGAGGCCGAAAACGGCCGGGAGGCCCTGGAGCGGTTCGCGGCCGGGCCCGTGGACCTCGTGATCCTCGACGGGGTCATGCCCGAGATGGACGGGTTCGAGGCCTGCCGCCGGATCCGGTCGCTGCCCCAGGGCAAGACCCTCCCCATCCTGTTTGTGACCGCCCTCGACGACCCCGAGAGCGTGGACCGGGCCCTGGGCGCCGGCGCCACCGAGTACGTGACCAAGCCGATCCACTGGGCCGTGCTGGAGCGCCGGGCCGACCACCTGGTGCGGCTCCACCGCAGCGAGCGGCTCCTCCACCTGGAGCAGGCCCGCACCGGGGCCCTGGTGCGGGCCGCGCCCGACGGGGTGCTCACGGTGGACGCCTCGGGCCGGATCACCTCGGCCAACCCCTCGGCCGGGCTCCTGTTCGGGGAGGCGGTCGACCGGCTGGCGGGCCGGCCCGTGCGGGAGTTCCTGCCCGACCTCGACGTCGGGGCCGAGCTCCCCCAGGGCCCCTGGGAGACCCGGGGGCTGGCCGGGGGCGCGGAGTTTCCGGCCGAGGTCTCCGTGGGGCGGTACCAGGTGGACGACGAAGCGGGCTGGGTCGTGCTGGTGCGGGACATCACCGCGCGCAAGCGGGCCGAGGCGGAGCTCCGGGAGCGGGAGGAACGGCTCCGGCTCCTGGCCGAGCGGCTCCAGCAGGCCAACCAGGAGCTCGAGGCCTTCACCTACACCGTGAGCCACGACCTGCGGGCGCCGCTTCGGGCCATGGAGGGGTTCGCCCAGGCGCTCCTGGAGGACTGCGGGGAGGGGCTGGGGGACGAGGGGTCGGAGTACGCGGGCCGCATCGTGCGGGCGGCCCGGGCCATGGACCGGCTGGTGCGGGATCTCCTGGAGTACAGCCGGCTCGCCCGGGAGGAGCTGCGGCTCGAGGAGGTGGACCTCGAGGCTGCGGTCGCCGAGGCCCTGGAGGAGTTCGACCGGCCCGACGCGGCGATCCGGGTGGAGGGGCCGCTGCCGCCCGTGCGGGGCCACCGCCGGATGGTGGCGCGGGCGGTGGGGAACCTGGTGTCGAACGCGCTCAAGTTCGTGCCCGAGGGCCGACGGCCCGAGGTCACGATCCGGGCCGAGGAGCGGGGCGGCCGGGTGCGGCTGTGGGTGGAGGACAACGGCATCGGCATCCCCCCCGAGGACCAGGAGCGGATCTTCGGGCTGTTCCAGCGGCTCCACGGGCCCGAGGCCTACCCGGGCACCGGCCTCGGGCTCGCCATCGTGCGAAAGGCCGCCGAGCGGATGGGGGGCCGGGCCGGCGTGGTGTCGGAGCCCGGGAAGGGGAGCCGGTTCTGGATCGAGCTCTCGGCGGCCCGGGAGCCCGAGGCCTGCGGGGAGCCGGTGCTCGACCCCAAGGCCTACCAGCGGTTCCGGACCGACATGGAGCGGGTGGCCGTGGGGTCGGCCGAGACCATGGTCCGGATCTTTCTGGAGGAGGCCGGCCGCCAGATTCTGGCCATGCGCGAGGCCGCGGACCGGGGCGACCGGGCGGCCCTGACCCGGGCGGCCCACACCCTGAAGTCCAACGCCAGGGGCCTGGGCGCCCTGGCCCTGGCGGCCCGGTGCGAGGCGCTGGAGAAGGACCCCGGCCCGCCCGAGACCTGGATCCGCCGGGTCGAGGCGGTGGCCGACGAGCTGGGCCGGCTGCGGGGCCGCCTGGCCCTGGAGGGGGAGCCGTGACCGGGCCGGGCCTGCGGGTGATCATCGCCGACGACAACCCCGACGACCGGGCCCTCGCGCTGCGGGAGCTGCGGAAGGCGTTTCCGGTGGGCGAGGTCGTGGAGGTGGCCGACCGGGAGGCCTGGTTCGCCGCCCTCGAGGGCCCGCCCCCCGACCTCGTGATCACCGACTACCATCTGCGGTGGACCGACGGGCTCGCGCTCCTGGCCCTGGCCAAGACCCGATGGCCCGAGGTGCCGGTGATCATGTTCACCGGCACGGGCACCCAGGAGGTGGCCGTCGAGGCCATGAAGCGGGGGCTCTCGGACTACGTGGTGAAATCGCCCCACCATTTCGCCCGGCTCGCCGTGGCCGCCCGCAACGCCCTGGAGCGGGCCGAGAAGGATCGGCTCCTGGCCGAGGCCGAGGCCCGGTACCGGGATCTGGTGGAGAACCTGCCGGTGGGCCTGTTCGTGTCCACCGCCGCCGGCCGGATCCTCACGGCCAACCCGGCCTTCGCCCGGATCCTGGGCTACCCCGACCCCGTGGCCCTGATGCGGGTGAACGCCCGCGAGCTCTGGGTCAACCCCGAGGACCGGGAGCGGTGGATGGAGCGCCTGCGGACCCAGGGGCTGGTGGAGAAGTTTGTGGCCCCCCTGCGGCGGGCCGACGGGTCGGCGGTGTGGCTTGAGGGCCACGCGAGCGCCATCCGGGACCGCCGGGGCGAGCTGGTGGCCTGGCAGGGCTCGGCCGTGGACGTGACGGCCCGGGTGCGGGCCGAGGAGGAGCGCGAGCGGGCCCGCCGCCAGCTCGAGGCCGTGCTCGAGCTCACCCCGGACGGCATCGCGCTGTTCGGGCCCGACGGCGAGATCCGGCTCGCCAACCCCGTGGCCCGGGCGCTCCTGGAGGCCCACGCCGAGACCGACCCGGCCGGCCGGGTCGAGGCCCTCGCCGGCCGGCCCCTCCGGGATCTCCTGGCGGCCCCGGCCGACGGCCGGCCGGTCCACGAGATCTTCACCCCGCCGCCCAACCCCCGGGTGCTCCAGGTCGCCACGCGGGCCGTGGGGGACCCGGCCCGGCCCGAGGCCTGGGTGGTCACCCTGGCCGACGTGACCGAGGAGCGTGAACGCCTCGAGAAGATCGCGCTCCAGGAGCGGCTCGCGGCCTTGGGGCAGCTCGCCGCCGGCATCGCCCACGATTTCAACAACATCCTGAGCGCCATCGTGGGCTACGCCGAGGTGCTGCGGTCCCGGCAGGACATCCCGGCCGACGTCAAGGACCGGCTGGAGCAGATGCTGGTGCAGTCGTTCCGGGCCGCCGACCTGGTGCGCCAAGTGCTCGACTTCGGCCGGCGCACGAAGAGCGAGCGCCAGGCCATGGATCTCCTGAGCTTCGTCAAGGAGCTGGGGAAGCTCTTCGAGTCCACCTTCCCCGAGGGTATCCGGATCAGCGTGGGCTTCGAACCGGGCACCTACTGGGTCGAGGCCGACCCGGCCCAGATCCAGCAGATCGTGACGAACCTGGCCGTGAACGCCCGCGACGCCATGCCCGCGGGCGGGGAGATCCGGATCCACCTGGAGCCCGTGGGGGTGGACCCGGGGGTGCCCCCGCCGGTGCCCGGCATGGAGCCCGGGGAGTGGGTGTGCCTCACCGTGGCCGACACCGGCACCGGCATCGCGCCGGAGCACCTGGACCGGGTGTTCGAGCCGTTTTTCACCACGAAACCGCCGGGGAAAGGCACAGGCCTCGGGCTCGCCCAGGTGTACGGCCTGGTGAAGGAGCACGGGGGGTTCGTGGATCTGGAGAGCCGGGTGGGCGAGGGCACCACCGTGCGGGTGTATCTGCCCGCGGCCGAACGGCCCCACGCCCGGCGGTCCACGGTGATCGGGAAGGCTCCCGAGGGCGCGGGCCAGACCGTGCTCCTGGCCGAGGACGACGGGAACGTGCGGGAGATCCTGCGGGCCATGCTGGAGCGCCTGAACTACCGGGTGCTCGAGGCCCGGGACGGCGCCGAGGCCCTGGCCGCGTGGGAGGAGAACGCCGACCGGGTCGCGGCCGTGGTCACCGACCTCGCCATGCCCGGGCTCGACGGCCGGGCGCTGGCCCGGAAGGTGAAGGCCAGGCGGCCCGAGGTGCCCGTGGTGGCGGTGACCGGGTACCCGCTGCCCATGGGCGTCACCCGGCCGGCCGAGACCGAGTTCGACGAGTGGCTCCCGAAGCCCGTGCACGTGCGCGCACTCGCCTCGACCCTGGATCGGCTCCTGCGGAAGAGGGGGTGAACGGCGGGCTGGGCGGCGGGGCGGCTAGGCGGCTGGGCGGCTGGGCGGCTGGGCGGCTGGCTCCGGCCGGGCGCGAGTGCGGCACCCGTTTCGCCGCGCCTTCGCATGCCGTTGTCAGCCCGGTAGGCCGGGACACGGGTGGCGGACGTTCCGGACCTTCGAAAGGGATCCGGGCCTGGTGGGGGCGCGGCGACGTGAGGGGCCGCACCCGGCTCTCCGACAGCCCCCCACCCGCTTCCAGACGAAGGGACGCCGGGGTTCGGGTAGGACGTTCGGCGGTTGGCGTAACCGCTCACCGGTTCGGCCTTCTGTCCTCTGTCCTCTGTCCTCTGACCCCTGATTCCCGGCCCCTGGCACAGCGGACCCTCCCCGTCCCGGCGCTTGAGCCCCCCGGTTCCCCGGCGTATCATGGCGCGCCCTGCGCAACCCGCCGGGAGGAACCGCGGTGACCACCCAGCGCCCGCTCAAACCCCTGTCGGACCGGCTCAACCGGTGGATCGACCGGATCCGGCCGTCGGAGCACACGGCCACCCTGTACATGGCCGTGGCCGTGGGGCTTCTGGCCGGGGCGGGGAACATCG
Source organism: Deferrisoma sp. (assembly GCF_054681715.1). Taxonomy (NCBI): domain Bacteria; kingdom Pseudomonadati; phylum Thermodesulfobacteriota; class Deferrisomatia; order Deferrisomatales; family Deferrisomataceae; genus Deferrisoma; species Deferrisoma sp. The sequence goes on along the minus strand of NZ_BAAHFQ010000030.1, from coordinate 14,720 downwards.
CCTACCGCCGGCTGATCCACCTGGTGCACCGGGTGGTGTTCGAAACCGGCTGGCACGTCCTGGGCATCGACTACGGGTTCCCGTTCCTTCTGCTCCTGCCGCTCCTGCCGACCGTGGGCGCGGCCCTCCTCGTTCCCCTCGACATGCTCTTCCCCGGCGAGGTCCGGGGGTACGGGCTCCCCCGGTTCCTGGAAACCGTGAACTTGAAGGGCGCGGTGTTCCGGGCCCGGACCCTCGTGGTCAAGTCCCTGGCCTCGGCCATCACCATCGGCACCGGCGGATCGGCCGGAACCGAGGGGCCCATCGCCCAGATCGGCGGGACCTTGGGGTCGCTGGTGGGCCAGGTGCTCCGGGTGGGGCAGGAGCGGCTCCGGACCCTGGTGGCCTGCGGGGGGGCCGGGGGGATCTCGGGGACGTTCAACGCGCCGATCGCCGGGGTGTTCTTCGCCCACGAGATCGTGCTTCTTCGGAACTTCGACGCCACGAGCTTCACCCCCATCGTGATCAGCTCGGGGCTCGGGGCCCTGGTGACCCGGACCTTCGAGGGGAACCGCCCCGCCTTCGAGGTGCCCCGCCACTACGTGCTCCGCAGCCCCTGGGAGGTGGTGTTCTACTGCGTGCTCGGGGTGCTGGTGGCCCTGGCCGCCGTGGCGTTCATCCGGAGCTTCTACGACCTGACGGACCGGTTCGCCCGGTGGAAGGCCCCCGAGCGACTGAAGCCCCTTGCCGGCGCCGTGCTCACCGGGGTGATTGGGATCGCCCTGCCCCAGGTCCTGGGCGACGGGTACGAGCACATCGAGGCCGCCCTGGCCGGGCAGATCGGGGGGGGGCTGCTGTTGGCCCTGGCCGGGGCCAAGATCCTCGCCACGGGGCTAACCCTGGGCAGCGGGAACGCCGGCGGGGTGTTCGCCCCGAGCCTGTTCATCGGCGCGATGCTGGGCGGGGCCTACGGGAGCCTGGTGCGGGCCTGGTTCCCCTCGCTCGCCGCCGGGCCCGGCGCCTACGCCCTGGTGGGCATGGGCGGGTTCCTGGCCGCGGCCACCCACGCCCCCATGACCGCGATCTTCCTCATCTTCGAGATGACCGGGGAGTACTCGGTGATCCTCCCCATCATGTTCTGCTGCGTCATCGGGTACACCGTGTGCCGGTATTTCCAGCGGGAGTCCATCGACACCCTCGAGCTCGCCCGCCGGGGGATCCACCTGGAGGAGGGCCGGGAGGTGGGGCTCCTGGAATCGATCCGGGCCGAGGATGTGATGAACCCCGAGGTGGAGGCGATCCACGAGGCCACGCCGCTCCGGCAGCTCCTCCGGGTGATCCCCTCGTCCCGGCACGTGACCTTCCCCGTGGTGGACGACGAGGGCCGGCTCACGGGCATCCTGAGCCTCCAGGACCTGCGGGAGGTGGCCTACGAGGAGGGCCTCGAGGACCTCATCGTGGCCAAGGAGCTCGCCACCCCCCGGGTCATCACCATCTTCCCCGACGAGACCCTGCGGGATGCCCTGGCGAAGATCGGCTACCGGAACATCGAGCACCTGCCCGTGGTTCGCCGGGATGACCCCCGGAAGGTGGTGGGCATGCTCTCCCGCCGGGACATCCTGGCCGCCTACAACAAGGCCCTGATCGACCGCACGTTCCGGGGGGCCCAGACGTGACCCACCCACCGGCGTTCGACCCCGAGGCGATCCGATCCCAGCTCAACCCGGCCCAGTGGGAGGCGGTGTCCCACGGCGAGGGGCCGCTCCTCATCCTGGCCGGCGCGGGGAGCGGCAAGACCCGGGTGCTCACCTACCGGATCGCCTACCTGATCGGCGCGGCCGGGGTGAGCCCCCGGGAGATCCTGGCCGTGACCTTCACGAACAAGGCCGCCCGGGAGATGCTCCGCCGGGTCGAGGCGCTCCTGGGGAGCCGGTCGGCCGGCATCTGGATCGGCACGTTCCACGGGGTGTGCCTGCGGATTCTCAGGGCCCACGGCCATCTCTTGCCGGTGGGCCCGGAGTTCACCATCTACGACGCCGACGACCAGCGCCGGCTCGCCAAGGCCGTGGTGGACGAGCTGGGGCTCGACGGCCGCCGGACCGCGCCCGGGGCGCTCCTGCACCGGGTCCAGCGGCTCAAGGACGACGGGATCCCGCCCGAGCGCCTCCCGCCGGAGACCGACCGGACCCTCCGGGACTTCTACGAGCGCTACCAGGGGCGGCTGCGGGAGGCCCGGGCTATGGACTTCGGCGACCTCCTCCTGGAGACGCTTCTCCTGTTCGAGCGCCACCCCGATCTGGCCGACCACTACCGGCGCCGGTTCCGGCACATCCTGATCGACGAGTTCCAGGACACGAACCGGGTCCAGTACCTCCTGGCCCGGCACCTCGCGGCCCTCCACGGGAACCTGTGCGTGGTGGGGGACGACGACCAGTCCATCTACAGCTGGCGGGGCGCGGATCTCCGGAACATCCTCGCCTTCGAGCAGGACTTTCCGGGCGCCCGGGTCGTGAAGCTCGAGCAGAACTACCGGAGCACCCAGGTGATCCTCGACGCCGCCTGGTCGGTGGTGAGCCGGAACCGCCACCGCCACCCCAAGCGGCTCTGGACCGACCGGGGCGAGGGCGAGCCCCTGGTGGTCCACGAGGCCCGCACCGAGGAGGACGAGGCCGCCTGGGTGGCCGACACGATCGGGGAGCTCCGGCGCCAGGGCATGCCCCTGGGGGAGATCGCCGTTCTCTACCGGGTACACGCCCTGTCCCGGCCCCTCGAGGAAGCTCTCCTGACCCGGGGGATTCCCTACGTGGTGTACGGGGGCCTTCGGTTCTACGACCGAAGGGAGGTCAAGGACGCCCTCGCGTACCTGCGCCTCGTGGTGAACCCCGACGACCCCCTGGCGTTTCGGCGGGTGGTGAACGTGCCGCCCCGGGGCATCGGCCGGGCCACGCTCGAGGTGGTGGAGGCCCTGGCCCGGGAGGAGGGGATCGGTCTGTACGAGGCGGCCCGCCGGGCCGTGGCCGAGGGCCGGCTCAAGACCCGCCAGGCCCGGAGCCTCGCGGGATTTCTGGGGCTCCTGGACGGGTGGCGGGAGATCCACGCCGCGGTGCCCCTCCGGGAGCTCCTCCTTCGGATCCTGGAGGACTCGGGATACCTGGAGGCCCTGGCCAAGGAGGACCCGCGGGAGGCCCAGGAGCGCCGGGAAAACCTGCAGGAGCTTTTGAACGCGGCCGAGGCGTTCGAGCGGGACGAGGGCGGGGGGGCCAAGGCGTTCCTCGACCGGGCCGCGCTGGTGAGCGACCAGGACCTGGGCCCCGACCGCGCCGAGGCCGTGACCCTGATGACCCTCCACGCCGCCAAGGGGCTCGAGTACCGGGTGGTGTTCCTGACCGGGCTCGAGGAGGGCACCCTGCCCCACCAGCTCAGCATCTGGGAGGACGGCGACGTGGAGGAGGAACGGCGGCTCTGCTACGTGGGCATGACCCGGGCCAAGGACCGGCTGTTCCTGAGCCGCGCCCGCATCCGGCGGGTGTACGGGCGGGACGAGGGGCTCCGGGACCCCAGCCGGTTCCTGGGGGAACTGCCGCCCGGGGCGTTCCGCCGGGTCGAGCCCGAGCCCGCGGCCCCGTCGTACGGTGACGAATCGCCCGATCGTCTCCCCGGCGAGACGGCGGACGACGGCGGCCTCTACCTCCAGCCCGAGCCCGGCGCCGTGACCTTCCGGCCCGGCATGCGGGTGCGCCACCCCGCCTACGGTGCAGGGCGCATCCTCCGGGTGCAGGGCCGGGGGCCCGCCACGAAGCTCGTGGTGCAGTTCGCCGAAAGCACCCGGAAACTCCTCGCCTGGGTGAGCGACATCGAGATCGCGGCCGAGGACCTGCGCTAGGCGCAGCGCGCGCCCTTCGCACACCACCCGCTTCTTTCCCCCTTTTCTGCTCCTCCGGCGGCAGCCCTTCACTAGTTGTAATACCAAGTTGCGTTCAAACAGACACCTAGCCCGGGGCCCGGCAAGGGGCCTGGTTCCGGCCGTGCGTGAGTGCGGCATCCGGCTTACTCTGCATCCGGCACTCAGCCCGGCGGCTCCATGAACGGCGAAAACGCGAACGTTGGCGAGCCATCGATGGGCTCATGGCGAGGGAGACATCGGCTGAGTGCCGGATGCAGCGACTGTAGGAGCCACGCCCGGCGCTCCACCAGGCCCCTTGCCAGGCCGAATCAGGAAACGGTGGCTTTGAACGCGACTTGTATAAGTCGGCCTTCCCCGTGGGCCGTTCCGCAGGCGGGCGCCGCGTCCTTCCTCCGGCCCGTTCCTCCCCCGCGAGCGCTTCCCCTGCGCCGTGTCTCCGCTCCGGGGAAACGGCAGGGGGAGTCGATCCCCGTCGGTCCAGGGGGCCCCTGCCCTGATTTGCAATGGAACGCCGTTTTGTGCAATAAGGGGGGTCTCCCATCCCGCTGCCGGATTTCCGGTGCGGCGCGAGATCGTCACTCCCTCGTACGACATGGTGGTCCGCCACGGGCGCGGCGGCGTCCCGGACGGGCGCGTTTCGCCCCGGGTCCGGGGCATCCCGTTCGACCGACGACCGAGGACCGACGACTGTATGACCGATCTTCAAAGGAGGTGTGCCATGACCCCACCCCATTGGACCGACACGCGAGCCTTTGACCCCGGCCGGTTCGTCACGCACCTGAACGCGGTTCCCGGCCTGCGCCCCGAGGAGCGGGAGAAGCTCGAGCCCGTGGCGCGGCGGTTCCGGTTCCAGGCCCCCGCCTACTACCTTTCCCGCATCTCCTGGAGAAACCCGACGGACCCCCTGCGGCGGATCGTGGTCCCCGATCCCCGGGAACTGGAGGGAGACGGGAGCCTCGACCCCTCCAACGAGAAGGCGAACCGGGTCCTGCCCGGCGTGCAGCACAAGTACCGGGACACGGTGGTGGTGCTTCTCACCGACCAGTGCGCCGGGCTGTGCCGGTACTGCTTTCGCAAGCGGCTCTTCATGCAGGAGGAGCGGGAGTGCCTGCAGGATCTCGGCACGGCCGTGCGGTACGTCGCGGAGCACCCGGAGATCCGGGACGTGCTGTTGACCGGGGGTGACCCGCTGGTGCTTCCCACGGCCCGGCTGCGCGAGGCGGTGCTCGCCTTCGCGGCGGTGCCCCACGTGGCCACGATCCGGATCGGGTCGAAGACCCCGGCGTACAACCCACTGCGGATCCTGAAGGACCCCGGCCTGTTCGCGCTCGTCCGGGAGGTGCGGACCCGGGGCAAGGCGCTCGCGGTGATGACCCACTTCGACCACCCGGCCGAGCTCGGCCCCGAGGCCCGACGGTGCGTGGAGCGGTTCCTCGAGGCGGGGGCCCAGGTGTTCAACCAGTGCCCGCTGGTTCGGGGGCTCAACGACGACCCGGAGGTGCTGGCCGAGTTGTACCAGGAGCTCGTGGGCCTCGGCGCCACCCCGTACTACCTGTTCCAGATGCGGCCGGCCGTGGGGAACCGGGCGTTCGCCGTGCCGATCGTCGAGGGGTGGCAGATCCTCCACCGGGCGCGGCGCCGGCTCTCGGGGCTCGCCCGCCGGGTGCGCTACGCCATGAGTCATGCCTCGGGGAAGATCGAGATCGTGGGGGTGGACGAGGGGGCCGTGTACGCCCGGTACCACCGGGCCCGGAACCCGGCCGACGAGGACCGGGTGCTGGTGCTGCCCCGCAACGACCGGGCCCTTTGGCTCGAGGATTTCTTCGCCGACGCGGAGGAGGACCGGGACGCCCTGGCCTCGTGAGGCCTTCGGGTTCCCTGCGCCCCGATACGACAACGGCCACCCGGCGCTGACGCACCGGGTGGCCGTTGTCGTGTGCGCGTGGCGCCGCCGGCCGAAGACCGGAAAAACCGGCAGCGACCGAGGTCAGATCAGAAGGGTACGTCGTCGTTGGGGTCGAAGCCCGGGTCGTCGGGGCCGGGGAAGTCGTCGGGTCCGGCAAACGCGTCGTCCGGCGCCGGGCCCCCCGGGCCCCGGCGGGGGCCGGCCGGGGCGCCGTCCTGGCGGGTGCGGCTCAGGAACTGGATGTCCTGGGCCACGATCTCGGTCTGGTACCGGGTGTTGCCGTCCCGGTCCTCCCATTTGCGGGTCTGGAGCCGGCCCTCGATGTACACCTGGGTGCCCTTCTGGAGGTACTGGTTGCAGATCTCGGCCAGGCGGCTCCAGGCCACGATGTTGTGCCACTCGGTCTTGTCCTGCCACTCGCCGCCGATCTTCGCCCGCTCGGTGGTGGCCAGCGAGAAGTTGCAGACCGCGGTGCCGTTCTGGGTGTACCGGAGTTCCGGGTCCCGCCCCACGTTGCCGATCAGAATCACCTTGTTCACGCCGCGTGCCATCTCGTCTTCCTCCGTCTCGTCCGTTTCGTCGGCCCCGCGATTCTAGGAGACCCGGCTCACCACGTCCAGGTGGCCACGGCCGCGCCGCCCCCGGGCAGGAACACCAGGTCCCACCGGGGGAGCGCCCCGGCCTCCCACCGGGAGAAAAACCGGCCCTCCTCCCGGCGGTTCCATTTGTGGGCCGCGTTCATGGAGCTGGTGATCGTGCCCCCGTACCATCCGAGCTCGAGCGCCCCCAGGATGCCGGCCAGGGCCCACTGGTCGGCCCGGGCGGCCTGCCAGGTGCCCCAGAGAAACGCGCCGTTGAGCACCAGCGCGACGGCGGCGTCCCGGGGCCGGCCGGTGTAGAGGTGCCCGGCGCCCGGAAGCACCGCCGAGAGGAGCCCCGCCGCGGCCGGGCTCTTGCGGGGCAGGGCCTCGTACTCGGCCCGGAGGTCGCCCCGTTCCCCGGGGGCGCCCCCCATCCCGGCCCGCAGCCGGGCCAGGGTGCCCAGGGTGCGGTCCTCCTCCCCGGCGTCCGGGACGAGGGCAGCCCGGGCCGCCTCGGCGTACCGGCCCGCCCGGTACAGGGCGCCGGCCCAGAGCCGCCGGTGCTCGGCCGACGGGGCGAGTTCCTGGAGCCGGCCGAAGGCCTGGGCCGCCTCGTCCCACCGGCCGGCCAGGGCGTAGGCCCTTCCCAGCCCCTCGAGGGCCCGGAGGGCCTCGGGCGCGTCGGGGAAGTGGTGGAGGATCCTCAGGTACTCGGTGGCCGCCCGGAAGCTGTCGCCGGAACGGAGAAGCGCGTTCCCGAACGAGAGGATCCCTTCGGCCGTGTCGGGCGGGGGCGCGGCCCGGGCCCCGAGGGCCAGGAGCACCAGGGCCGCCAGGGCCAGGCCGGCCGCCCTAGGGCGCAAGGCGCCCCCTCCAGAAGGCCAGATCCTGGTCCACCGGGTCGTGGACCTTCCACCGGCCGTCCACCCAGATCCGCGGGGCGAACCCGGCCTCGTCGGCCTCGGAGACCAGCCGGCCGAAGGTGAGAAGGAGCCCCACGAGGGGGCCGTGCTCCCGCAGGGCTTGGGCGGCGTAGGCCGAGCAGGTGGGGTGGCTGGGGCAGCGGTCGCCGTCCACCCGGCTCACCGTGGCCTGGTAGAGCCGGACCCCCCAGCCGAGGGCCGCGGCGGCCGGGTTCGTGGGTCCCGGGGCCGGTTCCTCCCGGGCCACGATCCAGCCGGGCGGGGCCCAGGGGGCGGCCCGGCCCACGCCCGCCGCCCCGAGGAGGAGCGCGAGGGCGAGGAGGCACCCCTTCCGGGCCGGCGAGGGCATCACGCCCCCGGGCCGTTGGGCGGGGCCGGCCGGTACACGAGCTCGGGGGCCTTCAGGGTCACCTTGGTGCCCGGGGGAACGCTCTCGGTGAGCCAGACGTTTCCGCCGATCACGCAGCCCCGGCCGATCACGGTGTCGCCCCCCAGGATCGTGGCGCCCGAGTAGATGATCACGTCGTCCTCGATGGTGGGGTGGCGCTTGTGCCCCCGCACGAGATCCCCCCGCTCGTCCCGGGGGAACGACAGCGCCCCCAGGGTGACCCCCTGGTACAGGGTGACCCGGTCCCCGATCTCGGTGGTTTCCCCGATCACCACGCCGGTGCCGTGGTCGATGAAGAACTCCCGGCCGATCCGGGCCCCGGGGTGGATGTCGATCCCGGTCTGGCCGTGGGCGAGTTCGGTCATCATCCGGGGCAGGAGCGGCACCCCCAGGTCCCAGAGTTCGTGGGCCAAGCGGTAGACCGCGATGGCGTAGACCCCGGGGTAGCAGAACACGATCTCGTCGTAGCTCTTGGCCGCGGGATCGCCGCGGTAGGCGGCCACCACGTCCCCCGACACGAAGTCGCGGACCTTGGGGAGCCGGTGCAGGAACTCCAGGGCCTGGCGCTGCCCGGTGTCGAGGCAGTGGGTGCACAGGCTCTCGGTACGCCGGCACTCGTGGCGGATCGACCGGGCGATCTGGAGGCTCAGCCGGTCGAAGAGTTCGGCCGCGCCCTGGCCCACCCGGTAGGGCAGGCTCCCCCAGTCGAGCTCCTGGTGGCCGAAGAACCCGGGGAACACGAGCCGGATCATGAGCCCCACCAGGTCGGTGACCTCCTCCTTCGAGGGGATCAGCGCGGCGTCCACGTGGGCGATGTGGGGCACCGTGCGGCAGCTCTCCACGAGCTTCTCCACGGCCTCCGGGAGCCGCGCCCGGTACTCCTTGTGGTGCCTCGCCTCGGTTTCGCAGGCGGCCGGATCGCCGCTCGGGGTCACGCACGAAAGCTTTTCGCCGTCCATCGGGTTGCCTCCTTTGGTCTACTCGAGGCCGAGCCGCCGGAGCACCTCGGCGGCCCGGGCCGTGAGCTCGGGGGGATGGGCCACCTCGGCGGGCCACTCCCGGTCGTACCCCTCCGCGGGACCCTTGGCCGTGGCGTCCACGCCGACCTTCCCATCCCGGAGGAAAAGATCCCGCACGGGATCGAGGCTGGCAAGGGCCCGCCAGGCCAGGAGCCGCAAGGGGTCCTCGGCCCGGCCCTCCACGGCCACGGCCACGGCCACCCCGGGGTGCTCCAGGGCGGCTGCGGCCAGGTCGCGCCCCTCCCCGGCCCGGGTTTTTCCAACCACGAGGAGGGCCAGGGTGAGGCGGGCCTCCGGCAGGGGGATCCGGCAGGCCCGCACGCCGGGACACCGGTCCCGGAGGAAGCCCAGGAGTTCGTCCTCGGAGGGGGGTGGGGTGCCGGGGGGCGGGGGCTCCCCGTGCCCCGGCTCCCCGGGGAGGGGCCGGGTGGCGTCCACGCCGAGCTTTCCGCCCCAGAGCGGCCGGAGCCCCGAGTGGTCGAGGGCGTCGAGCACCCCCTCGGTCACCACGAGCCCCTCGGGAAGGCGCAGCCGGTCGAGCACGGCCTTCGCGGCACCGGCCACGTCGGTCACGTCCACGTCGTCGTCGAGGGCCACGAGCACCTTGGTGAAGCTCATCTGGCCCGCGCCCCAGAGCCCCTGGAAGAGCCGCCGGGCCTGCATGGGGAAGTGCTTGTCCACCGCGAGGAGCGCCAGGTTGTGGAACACCCCCTCGGGCGGCAGGTGCATGTCCACGACCTCGGGCCACTGGGTGGCCAGGAGCGGGGCGAAGATGCGCTCGGTGGCCCAGCCCATCCAGGCGTCCTCCATCGGCGGGATGCCCACCACCGTGGCGAAGTAGAGGGGGTTGCGGCGGTGGGTCACGGCGGTCACGTGGAACACCGGGTAGGGCTCGGCCGGGGAGTAGTACCCGGTGTGGTCCCCGAACGGGCCCTCGATCCGGGTTTCCCCCGGGTTCACGTACCCCTCGAGCACGATCTCGGCCGTGGCCGGCACCTCCACGTCCACCGTGAGGCACGGCACCATCTCCACCGGGGCCTTCCGGATGAACCCGGCCAGGAGCATCTCGTCCATGCCCGGGGGCAGGGGCGCGGTGGCGCAGTAGGTCACCACCGGGTCGGTGCCGATGGCCACGGCAACGGGCATGGGCTTTCCGGCTTTCCGGTAGGCGTGGTAGAGCCGGCTTCCGTCCTTGTGCACGTGCCAGTGCATCCCGGTGGTGGCCCGGTCGAACACCTGGAGCCGGTACATGCCCACGTTCTGGCGGCCGGTCTCGGGGTCGCGGGTGAACACGCAGGGGAACGTCACGAAGGGGCCCCCGTCGTCGGGCCAGCAGTGGAGCACCGGAAGCCGGGTGAGATCCACGGCCTCGCCCCGGTGGACCACCTCCTGGCAGGGGGCCGCGCCCCGCCGCACCCGCTTGGGCCGGAGTCCCCGGAGTTCGGGGAGCCGGCGCACGAGGTCCACGGTTTCCCGAAGCCCCTGGGGCGGGGCGGTGCGGAGCCATCCCCGGATCCGGGCCGCCACCGCCTCCACGTCGTCACCCAGGGCCAGGGCCATGCGCCGCCGGCTTCCGAAGGCGTTCACCAGCACCGGCAGATCGTACCCGGCTGGGTGTTCGAACAGGAGGGCCTTGCCGCCACCCGGCGCCTTCATCATCCGGTCGGCCACGGCCGCGATCTCCAGATGGGGGGAGAGGGGGTCGGGGATCCGGGCGAGCTCGCCGGCCGCATCCAGGGCGGCCACGAACTCCCGCAGGCTTCGGTAGGGAGGCATGGACGTCGGGATCCTCAGCTTGACCGTTTGGAGGGGGCCTGGGTAGGCTGGCGCCCCATCGCTCCGACGGAAGTGGGAAACGATGAACTCTAGCAGAGCGCCGAAGAATGTGTCCACCCGGCGGACCGTGCACCGGGGCCGGGTGGTGGACCTGGGGATCGAGGGGGTCGAACTGCCCGACGGGGGAAGGCTGTTCCTCGAGGTGGTGCGGCACCCGGGGGGCGCGGCCGCGGTGGCCCTGGACGACGGCGGCCGGGTCTGCCTGCTCCGGCAGTTCCGGCACGCGGCCGGCGGGTGGCTCTGGGAGCTTCCGGCGGGGAAGCTCGACCCCGGCGAGGATCCGCTGGCCACGGCCCGGCGAGAGCTGGCCGAGGAGGCCGGGGTGGAGGCCGCCCGGTGGGAGCCCCTGGGATCCATCCTCCCCACGCCCGGGTTCTGCGACGAGGAGGTCCACCTGTTCCTGGCCCGGGACCTCCGGCAGGTGCCTACCGCCCACGGGGCCCATGAGCGGATCGAGGTCCACTGGGTCGCCTTCGACGAGGCCGTGGCCCGGGCCGCGGCCGGGGCGATCCGCGACGCGAAGACCGCCGTGGGCCTCCTGCGGGCCGCCTGGCGGGCGCGCGGGGGGGCGCCGTGAGGCCCTTGCGGGTGGGCCGGATCGGGTTTGCGAACTGCACCCCGCTCTATCTCGCGTTGGAGGAGGCGGGGCTCCCGGGGGTGGAGTACGTGGAGGGGGTGCCGGCCGAGCTCAACCGGATGCTCCGGGAGGGCCGGGTGGATCTGGCCCCCTCGTCCTCGGCCGAGTACCTGGCCCGGCCCGGGCTCTACGGGTTCTTGCCCGACCTTTCGATCTCGTCCATCGGCCCCGTGGCCTCGGTCCTCCTCTTCTCCCGGCACGCCCTCGAGGACCTGGACGGCCGGACCGTGGGGCTCACGCCCGCCTCGGCGACCTCGGTGTGGCTCGTGCGGGTGCTCCTGGAGCGGCGCCTCGGCCTCACGCCCCGGTACGCCGGGCCCGGGGACGGCTGCGATGCGGTGCTCTGGATCGGGGACCGGGCCCTCCGGGAGGCCCGGGCCGGCGCGTGGCCCCGGGTGTACGACCTGGGGGCCCTGTGGCACGAGGCCACCGGCACGCCCTTCGTGTTCGCCCTGTGGATCTGCCGGCGGGAGGCCTTCGAGGCGGATCCTCAGGGGGTCCGCCGGGTGTACCGGGCGCTGGTGGAGGCCCGGCAACGGGCCTACCGTACCTACCCCCAGCTCGCCCGCCGGGCGCCCGAGGCGGCCTGGATGGGCGAGCCCGAACTCCTCGCCTACTGGCAGACCATCTCCTACGACCTCACGGCCTGGCACCGGGAAGGCCTCCGGCGGTTCGCGACCGAGGCCGCCGCCCTGGGCCTGATCGACGCGGTGCCCCCCCTGCGGCCGCTGCCGGTGGAAGAGGTCTAATACCAAATTACGTTCAAACAGACACCCATCCCGGGGGCACGGCAAGGGGTCTGGTTCCGGTGCAGCGGTTGTAGGAGCCACGCCCGGCGCTCCACCAGGCCCCTTGCCGGGCCGAATCAGGAAACGGCTGCTTTGAACGCAACTGGGTATAACCCCTCGCGTTCAGGCCGCCTTTCGCGGGGGCCGAGACCCCGGCCGGGCCCGGGCGTCGGCCCGCCGGGCCGCGTGGAGGAGGAAGTGCTCGGCGGGGAGGCTCTCCCAGAAGGGGTCCGGGCCGATCCACCGCTTCCGCTGGAGCCAGCGCTGAAGCTCCACCGGGCCCCGGGGTGGCCGAGGCTGGCCCTGGGCGTCGCGCTCCCGGAATCGCAGGCGCCGGGAATGCACGGGCCTCCCGCCCACGGAGAGTTCGACCTCGGGTCCGTCCACCAGGAGCCCGAACGCCTCGGCCCGTTCGGCGAAGGCGGTGCCCTCCATGAGGGTGAACGGGCTCGCCACGACGACGTCGAGGAACGGCACGATCTCCTCGAGGAACCGCAGGGTTTCCTCGAGTTCCCCGTCGCCCGACCCGGGCAACCCGAAGATGAAGAACCCGAGGTTGGCAAGGCCGGCTCCGTGGGAGTCCTGAAGCACCCTTCGGACGGTGGAGAGGCGGGTGCCCTTGCCCGCGATGTCCAGGAGCCGCTGGGCTCCGCTCTCGATCCCCCAGCTCACCCACCGGCACCCCGCCCGGTGGAACCTGTGAAGCCGCTCGGCCGTGAACGCGCCCACGGGGCGGCCCAGCACGTGGAACCGCACGTCAACCCCCCGCTCGGCGAGGGCCAGGGCCAGGGCGTCGAGGGCCTTTGGGGGCACGTAGAGGTCGGCGAAGTAGACGTGCCGGATGCCGTCCCGGGAGAGGGCTTCCAGATGGGCCGCGAAGGCGTGGGCGGCGAGCGTCTGGCGGTACGGTTCGGCGTGGGTGTGGGCGCAGAACCGGCAGCGCCGCCATTGGCACCCCCGACCGAACAGGAGGGGAACCACGGGTTCGGGGTTCCAGTACCGATCGAGGGGCAGCACCCGGGGGTCGGCGGCCGGAAGGGGCGACGCGGCCGACGGGGGGATCTGGCGGGCGCCCCCCGGCGTGCGCACCCAGGCACCGGGAACGACGTCCAAGGGGGTTCCCAGGCAAAGCTGGCGCCACGCCTCCTCGCCCGGCCCGGTGACCACGGCGTCGAGGGCGGGGCACGCCGCGAGGAGTTCGGCCGGGTGGAGGGCCGCGGTGCAGGCGCCGCCCAAGACAATCCGGGCCCGGGCCCCCAGGCGCCTTCGGGTCGCAAGGGCGATCACCAGGGCCCAGGGAAGCTGGTCGAGGCAGAGGACCGAGATCCCCAGGAGTTCCGGGTCGGATGCCAGGGCGTCCTCGAGGACCCGGTCGGCGAACGTCGAGAGGTCGAGCCCTTCGGCCAGCCTGCGGCGGAGGATCGCGGTCTCCCTGCGCAACACCTCCTCGGTGCGCGCCCGCACCGCGGCGATCGGCCCGTACCCCTGCGGGTCGTAGAACGCCCCCGACGCCCCCCGGAGGGCGGCCCGTCGGGCCGGTTCCTCGGGGTCGGCCGAGGCGACCCGGTTCCACACGAGGACGTTTGCGTCCACCAGGGTCAGGGTCGTGCCCGGCGGCGTCACGGCGGCCAGGTGCTGGAGGCCCAGGGGCACGTAGGTCGGGCTGGCCAAGGGGGGAAACACGAGGGTCGTACGCATCCCGCTCCTCCCGCGCAACGAGGAGAGCGCGTACTTCTACGGATCCGGCCAGCCCAACGCAACAAAAAAAGAAGCCCCCGGGGGAACGGGGGCTTGGGGGAAGAGGCCTCGCGATAGGAGGCTCGGCGAACGGTCCGTGTGGGGTGTGGGGCCGTTCGTTGCCCGCTCTGAAGCAATCCCCGTGCCATCTTGTAACTCCTAGAAACAAAAGGGCTTCGCTTTTAGCCCTCCAGAAAATGTGGGTTTTGGCGCAATCAACCGGTGGGTGAAAACGCGCCGTTCCCCCACGGGTCCGAAAAAACGACCGGGGCCCGAAGGCCCCGGTCATCCCCGTTGGGAAGGGGAGGGAGGGGTGGGGGGATCAGCCCTTGGGCTTGGGGAGCACCTGCTCGAACGCGTCCTCGTCCATCAGCGCCCCGCGGGCCACGAGCTGGCGGTATTTGAGGAAGTCGATCACGTCCTCCCCGGTCATCTTCCGGGTGCTGAACGCCGTGAACCCCAAAAACGCCTCGCACATCATGTTCGCCGCCAGCCAGTGCCGGTTCGCCAGCTTCGCCTGATCCCAGAAGAACTTCTTCTTCGCCCGGATCATGTCGATCGACATCTGCAGGCACCCCGGGAACAGGTTCGCAAACCGCCAGATGATCTGGTTCACCTCCTTGTCCAGGAGCTCGAAGTCCACCGTGCACGACTTCACGAGCTCCTTGGCCTTCTGGGCCTCCTCGCCCGTCTTGAACTCCCCGTACACGATCTCGCCGTCGCGCACGTAGTCCTCGGTGATCACCTGGGGGTTTCGGATGAACGTGCCGTCCGCCGTCTTCAGCACCGGCACGGCCTTCGAGATGAGCCCCTTGGCCTTCATCTTGTAGGCCGACCACAGCTCGCACGAGATGCAGTTCCACATGGCGTCTTCCATGGTGAGGAACCACGGCAGAAAGTCCGTGGACCCGCCCACCGGGGCCGAGCCGTGCTTGGGCCCGGCCTGGCCGAACACCGCCAGATCCGAGGCGATCGCCAGATCGCAGGCCATGCCGATCTCCTGGCCCCCGGCCACCCGCATG
>NZ_BAAHFQ010000029.1:0-28494 GCF_054681715.1 Deferrisoma sp. | reverse complement strand
TCCCCCTCCCACGAGGGGAGGGGGGATCCTTTCGTGCCGATAAGGAACCGGGCGCCGTCTGTCTCCCTCTCCCCCACGGGGGGAGAGGGCCGGGGTGAGGGGGTGCTCAGCCGGCTCGGCCGAGCACCTCCCGGCAGGCGCGGAGCACGTTCTCCACCGTGAACCCGAACTTCTCGGCGAGCACCTGGGCCGGGGCGCTCGCCCCGAACCGGTCGATGCCCACCACGGCCCCGGCGGGGCCCACGTACCGCTCCCACCCGAAGGCGCTCGCCGCCTCCACCGCGACCCGGGCGGTGACCCCGGGCGGCAGCACCTCGGCCCGGTAGGCCGGGTCCTGGGCCTCGAAGAGCTCCCAGGACGGCAGGCTCACGACCCGGGTGGGAACCCCCTCGGCCTCAAGCCGTTCGGCCGCCCCGAGGGCCAGATGGACCTCCGAGCCCGTGGCGATGAGGAGGAGCCGGATGCCCTGGGGCCCGGCCGAGGCCTCCCGCAGCACGTAGCCGCCCCGCCGGAGCCCCTCGGCCCCGGCCAGCGCCGTGCGGTCGAGCACGGGCACGTTCTGCCGGGTCAACACCAGCGCCGTGGGGCCCTCGGTGCGCTCCAGGGCCACCCGCCAGGCCTCGGCGGTCTCGTTGGCGTCGGCCGGCCGCAGGACCACGAGGTTCGGCATGGCCCGCAGGCTCGCCAGGTGTTCCACGGGCTGGTGGGTGGGCCCGTCCTCGCCCACGAAGATGCTGTCGTGGGTGAACACGTGGACCACCGGGAGCCCCATGAGGGCCGCGAGCCGGAGCCCCGGCCGCAGGTAGTCGGAGAACACGAAGAACGTGGACCCGAACGGCCGGAACCCCCCGTGGTTCGCCATGCCGTTCAGGACCGCCGCCATGGCGAACTCCCGGATCCCGAACCGCAGGTTCCGCCCGTCCGGGGTTCCGCGGGAGAAGTCCTTTTCCCCCGCGAGCAGGGTCTTGGTGCTCGGGCCCAGGTCGGCCGACCCGCCCATGAGCTCCGGGATCCGGGCCGCCAGGGCGTTGAGCACCTTGCCCCCGGCCGACCGGGTGGCCACGCCCTTGGGATCGGCCGGAAACGCGGGCAGGGCCTCCTCCCACCCCTCGGGCAGCCGGCCTTCCCACCGGCGCTCGAGCTCGGCCGCGAGCCCCGGGAACTCCCGCCGGTACGCCTCGAACCGCTCCCCCCAGGCCCGGCGGGCCTCCCGGCCCCGGGCCGCGGCCGCGGCAAAGGGCTTCCGGGCCTCTTCGGGGACGTGGAACGCTGGCTCCAGGGGCCAGCCCAGGTTCTCCTTGGTGCGCCGGACCTCCTCGGGCCCAAGGGGGGCGCCGTGGGCGTCGGCCGAGTCCTGCTTGCCCGGGCTCCCGAACCCGATGTGGGTGCGCACCCGGATGAGCGAGGGGCGTTCCGTTTCGGCCCGGGCCTCGGCCAGGGCAGCCTCCAGGCGGGCGAGGTCGTTTCCGTCCTCCACCGAGAGGGTGTGCCAGCCGTAGGCCCGGAACCGGGCCTCCACGTCCTCGGAGAACGCGAGATCCGTGCCCCCCTCGATGGTGATCCGGTTGTCGTCGTAGAGGACCACGAGCTTCCCGAGCCCCAGGTGCCCGGCGAGGCTCGCGGCCTCGGAGGCCACCCCCTCCATGAGGTCGCCGTCCCCGGCGATCACGTAGGTGTGGTGGTCCACCACCTCGAACCCGGGTCGGTTGTACCGGGCGGCGAGGTGGCGCTCGGCGATCGCCATGCCCACGGCCGCGGCGAACCCCTGGCCCAGGGGGCCCGTGGTGGTCTCGACCCCGGGGGTGTGGCCGAACTCGGGGTGGCCCGGGGTCTTGGAGCCCCACTGCCGGAAGCTCTTGAGGTCGTCGAGGGTGAGCGGGTACCCGGCCAGGTGGAGGAGCCCGTAGAGGAGCATGGAGCCGTGGCCGGCCGAGAGCACGAACCGGTCCCTGTCGGGCCAGTCCGGTGCGCCGGGGTCGAAGCGCAGAAACCGCGTCCAGAGCGCGTAGGCCATGGGCGCCGCGCCCATGGGCATGCCGGGGTGGCCCGAGTTGGCCCTTTCCACGGCGTCCACGGCGAGGAACCGGAGGGTGTTCACGGCGAGGGAGTCGAGTCGGGGGTCGGTCATGGGTTCGGTTCTCCAGGGCGTGGTCTCCCCCCGGAAAGGGCGGGCATTGTGCCCCAAGGAGGGGGGCGTGTCCAGGAAAGTTTTTTGCGGGGCGCTCGCTTGACGGGGCGGGGCCCCGGGTTATGTTTTCGCGCCGTTCACCCTAACCAAACGAAAGGAGAAAGAGATGAACCGAACCCTTCTCACCTGGATCCTGGCGGGGGTCCTCGTGCCGGGAGTCGCCTTGGCCGGGGCCGGCTGGAAGAGCCGGGCCGAGCTCTCCTACACCCGCACCGGCGGGAACTCGGACACCGAGGCCCTGGCGGGCAAGCTCGAAACCGGGCTCGACGCGGGCGCGAACCGGTACGCCGCCAAGGCCTCGGGGCTCTACGGCGAGACCGAGGGGGACCAGACCGCGAGCCGGTGGACGGCCGAGGGCCGCTACGAGCGGCTGGTGACCGAGCGCCTCTTCGGGTTCCTTTCGGTGGGCTACCTGAAGGACACCTTCGCCGGGTACGACACCCGGCTCGAGGTGGGCCCCGGGGTGGGCTACGACGTCCTCAAACTCCCGGATCACGACCTCAAGGTGATGCTCGGGGTGCTGTGGAACTATGACAACTTCGCGAACGGCGCGGAAGACTCCGACACCTACCTGTCGGGCAAGGCGGCGGCCGACTACGAGTGGCGGATCTCGGAGGGGCTGACCTTCAAGCAGTACCTCGACTACGCGGTGTCGTTCGACGACACCGACGTCTACTTCATCAACTCGGAGTCCAGCCTCGCGGTGCAGATGGCCGAGAATCTGGCCCTCGGGGTGAGCTACATCGTGAACTACCAAAACGAGCCCCCCGCCCCCGGCGCCGACCACGTGGACACGAAGTTCATGACCTCGCTGGTCGTGGACTTCTAGGCGCGTCACACCCCATAGCCGCGACGGGGCCGCCGGCTTCCGGCGGCCCCTTTTCCAACCCTAAGCGAAGCATTCGCCGATCCCCCCCGTTGTCCTTCGCAACGACCGGGAGCGGACGACACTTCCGCTGGTCTTCGTGCTACGCGAGCACCCCCACCACCGCACCGGTCATGAGGGTGGCCAGGGTTCCGGAGACGATGGACCGGAGCCCCAGGGCCACGATCTCGTCCCGGCGGGAGGGGGCCATCGCCTCCATGCCGCCGATCAGGATCCCGAGGCTCCCGAAGTTGGCGAACCCGCACAGGGCGTAGGTGACGATGAGCCGGCTCCGGGGCGAGAGCGCCCCCTCGGGCAGCCCGGCCAGGCGGAGGTAGGCCAGGAACTCGTTGAGCACGGTCTTGGTGCCCATGAGGCTCCCGGCCGTGACCGCCTCGGACCAGGGAACCCCGATCACCCACAGGACCGGGGCCATGAGGTAGCCCAGGATCCGCTCCAGGGTCACGGGCGCCCCGGCCACCGGGGGCAGGAGCCCCAGGGCCTGGTTCACCAGGCTCACCAGGGCCACCAGCACCACCAACATGGCCACGATGTGGAGCAGAAGCCCCACCCCCGCGGCCGTGCCCTTGGTGACGGCGTCCATGGTGGAGGCGTACTCATCGGGGGGTACGAGGCCGCCTCCGGTGGGTTCCCCGGTCTCGGGCACCATGAGGTGGGCGACCACCACCGCGGCCGGCGCGCTGATCAGGGACGCGGTCAGGATGTGGCCCACCGAGTCGGGAATGACGGGGCCCAGGATCGCGGCGTAAAGGGCGAGCACGGTGCCGGCGATGGTGGCCATGCCGGCCGTCATCACCATGAAGAGTTCCCCCCGGCCCAGGCGTTCCAGGTAGGGCCGCACGAGGAGCGGCGCCTCCACCATGCCCACGAACACGTTGGCCGCGGCCGAGAGCCCCACGGCCCCGCCGATCCCCAGGGTCCGCTCCAGGATCCGGGAGAACCCCTTGACCGCCCAGGGCACGACCCGCCAGTGAAAAAGCACGGCCGACAGCGCGCTCATCACGAGCACGAGCGGGAGCGCCTGGAACGCCAGCACGAAGGTCGCGCCGGGATTCGAGGCCTCAAAGGGCAGTTCCCCGCCCCCCAGGTACCCGAACACGAACGAGGTGCCGGCCCGGGTGGCCTCCTGGAGGGCCTCCAGGGCCCGGTTGAGCCCCAGGAACACCCCCTTGGCCGGCGGGAGCTTCAGGAGCACCAGGGCGATCGCGAGCTGGAGCGCGAGCCCCGCGGCCACGGTGCGCCAGCGGACGGCCCGTCGGTTTTCCCCGAAGGCCCAGGCCAGGAGGCACAGGGCCAAGAGGCCGGCCAGGCTGTGGAGCCGCACGGCGGCCCGGTCCGGCTAGAAGCTGACCCTGAGGAGATCGGCGCTCACCCGTACGCCACCCGGCTCGGGGGCGGTCTTGACGGTGGGGAGGGCCAGGTAGAGGTCGCCGTCGCGGATCTCGGCCACGGCCGTGGACTCGTACACCCCGAACAGCGCCCCCGCGATCGCCCCGGCCGCGGCGCCGTACCCGATGTACTCCAGGTGGTCCTGGGGTTCGTCGGTGAACACGGTGAGGGCCCCGCCGATGATGGCCCCGGTGAGGGTGCCGTAGAAGGTGTCGCGGAAGATCACCTCGCCCTTGAGCTCGGCCCGGGCGGCAACCGGGGCCGTGAGGCAGGCGGCGAGGGCGAGGGCGGCGATCCAGCGTTTCATGGGACTCCTCCTTGTGTCGCTTGGGAAGCGATGGGATGCGGTGGCCAGGCATCCACCCCGGGGCCACGGCCCACCGCAGACCGAAGACCGGAGACCGGCGACCGAAGTCGCCTAACCTTGGCGCGCAACCCGCGCTCCGGTCAAGCCCCCCGCGGCCGGTACCGGTCAGGGTCGGCGAAGAGGTCGAGCACCAAGGCCCCGTCTCGGGTGCGGGCGCCGTGGGGCGTGCCGGCCGGGATCTCGTAGGTGTCGCCCTTGCGGTAGGTGCGGGTCTCGCCGGCGATGGTGAGCTCGATCTCCCCGTCGATCACCATGCCCCACTGGGCGCCGTGGCGGTGCTCGGGGATCTCGAACCCGGGCTCCAGCCGGAAGAACACCGCCTGCCGGGTGGGTCCCTGGAGGAGCCAGCCCGTCGCCCCTTCGATGGGTAGGTCCACCGGGGGAAGCTCGGTCACGATGGGGGGGAACGATCGGTTCACGGGGCGTCCTCCTTTCGCTGCCAATCGAGAAGTTCCAGGATTTTCCGGTTGGCCCGGGGCATGGGAAGGTCGGCGAGTTCGGCCGGCTCCACCCACTTCCATTCCCGGCCGTCCCCGGCCCGGGCGTCCATGGCCTCGAAGCGGCACACCACCGGGTGCAGGGTTACGGTGAAGTGGGAGTAGGCGTGGTCCACGGCGGGCAACGTCCGTTCGGCCCGGGCCGAGGCCCCGAGTTCCTCGCGGAGTTCCCGGAGCGCGGCCTCCGCGGGCGCCTCCCCCGGTTCGATCTTGCCGCCGGGAAACTCCCAGAGCCCGCCGAGGAGCCCCCCGTAGGGCCGGCGGTCCACCAGCACCCGCCCGTCCGGCCCCACCACCACGGCCACGGCCACCCGGCGGTGGGGCACGGGGGCCTTGGGCCTGCGCACCGGGAACCGGGCCGGGTCCCCGCTGGCGCGGGCCTTGCATGCCGTGGCGAGGGGGCACTCCGGGCAGGCCGGGCTCTTCGGGGTGCACACCAGGGCCCCGAGTTCCATCACCGCCTGGTTGTGGAGGGCCGCGGTCCCGGGCGGAAGGAGATCCTGGGCCAGGGTCTCGAGGCCCCGCCGGGCCGGGCCCGTGCGGGGATCCTCGGCCAGGGCCGTGAGCCGGGCGAGCACCCTCAGGACGTTTCCGTCCACCACGGCGAGATCCCGGCCGAAGGCGATGCTGAGCACGGCCGCGGCGGTGTAGGGGCCCACCCCGGGCAGCGCCCGGAACGCGCCGGGGTCGTCCGGGATCCGCCCCCCGTGGCGTTCCACCACGACCCGGGCCGCCCGGTGGAGGTTCCGGGCCCGGGAGTAGTACCCCAGGCCCTCCCAGAGCCGGAGCACGGTCTGGTCGTCGGCCCGGGCCAGGGCCCCGACCGTGGGGAGTTCCCCCATCCACCGCTCGTAGTACCCCACGACGGCGGCGACCCGGGTCTGCTGGAGCATCACCTCCGAAACCCACACGGCGTACGGGTCCCGGGTCCGCCGCCAGGGAAGGTCCCGGGCGCAGCGGCGGTACCAGGCGTGGAGCGCGCCCACGAGCGGGCGGATCGGTTCCGGATCGTGCATGGGCAGCACCGTGACCATAGGGGGGCGGACGGGGCCCGGATGGTACCACGGGCGTTCGGCCCGGGCGTAGTGGCCGTTGACAACCCTCTCCCCCCCCGCGTATAAGCGGCGGCTCTTGGGAAGCCGGAGGAGGCGACATGGGAATCTTGACCGGTGGAGTTCGGCTACGGCGGTACCGGGTGTTGGGGGAGCCCCCGCCCGATTTCCGGGACCGGTACGAGGAGGCGATCCGGGCCAACGCGTTTCAGGATTTTGCCCCCGACGACGAGCGGGAACAGGTGGTGGGCTGGGTCGGCGTGGACGACTGGTTCGAGCCCGAACTGCCGCTGGACCGCTGGCTCGTGGGGAACACGATCTGCCTTACCCTGCGGATCGACACGAAGCGCATCCCGTCGAAATATTTCAAGCTGATGTGCCGGCGGCGGGAGGCCGAGTGGCGGCTCAAGGCCGGCCGGGAGGACCTGACCCGGGCCGAGCGGGACGAGATCGCGTCTTTGGTGCGCCGCGAGCTCCTGGACCGGGTGATCCCGTCGGTACAGGGGATCGACATGGCCTGGGACCTGGACCGCTCCGAGGTGTGGTTCTGGAGCACCGCCGAGAAAGCGAACGAGACTTTCCGGGTGGTGTTTGAGCGCACCTTCGGTCTGAGGCTCAGGCCGCTGTTCCCGTATGCCCTGGCCCTGGAGGCCGCCGGGGAAGACCGGGCCGAGACCCTGGACCGGGTGATCCCGGCCTGGTTCGCTCCCGAGGAGGGGCGGTGATGGACGTGCTGAAGACCATGGAGGAGAAGGCCTTCTGGGGCCACGAGTTCCTGACCTGGCTTTGGTTTCGGATCGAGGAGGGGGGCGGGGAGGTCCCGGTGCCGGGCCTGGGGACGGCCACGCTGTGGATCGAGGAGCGCCTCACCCTGGGGAGCCTCGAGACCGACAGCAAGGAGAACATCCTGAAGAACGGCGAGGTGGCTCGGTCGGCCGAGGCGGCCGCGGCTCTCGCGGTGGGAAAGAAGGTCCAGGAGGTCCGTCTGGGGCTCTCGGTGAACGACCGGGAGTACGAGTTCACCCTGAGGGGCGACACGTTCGACCTGGCGTCGGGCAAGATCCCGCCGGTGGAGGCCGACCCGGACGAAGGGTGGCACGGCACGGCGCTCGTGCGCCTTGGGCTCGCGCGGGAGATCTGGGACGTCCTGGACGGGCTCTACCGGGAGTTCGTGGGGCTTCGCATGTCGTCCGACTGGCCGCAGACCGTGGCGGCCATGGCAGACTGGATCGCCGGAAAACGAGGGGGCTGAAACGTCGGGGGCGTTCCAGCATCGAAGGGACGTGACGACCCCCTTCGGCGCGGAGGTCCCTTATGTTCGATGCGGTCCCCTACTCGGTGCTGATCCCCCTGGCGGTGCTGATGGCCTTGGCCCCGTTCCACCCCAAGCCCCACCTGGTGGAGAAGGTGCAGATGCTCCTGGCCGGGGACCTTCGGCGGCCGCTGGACATCTTCGACCTGGTCCTCCACTCGGCCCCGCTGGCCGCACTCCTCCTGAAATGGCTCTGGCCCCGGTAGTCGGTCGCTTACTCCAGTGCGGAGCCTCCCGGTGAAGCTTACGTAGGACGGCCGGGGTTGGCCCCGGAGGGGCCCGACGTTAGGGGCTGCACCCCGGAGGCACCTAATTCCCCGCCGGCGCACCCGAATCCGCGCACACCTCGTGGGCCCTCCGGGTTACGCCCTCATCGTTCGACCGTTCCGGCGTGTGGCATTTGGGGCAGGCCAAGCCCTTTTCCAACGGCGCTTTTCCCTCGGACGCCACGTGGACCGAACCCGGACCGTGGCACGACTCGCACTGCACGTTGGCGAACCGCTCGATGCTGAGCCGGTCCACCTCGCCGTCGGAGCACTCGTAGGCCACCGTGTGGCAGGCCAGGCAATCGGTGTCGAACTCCCGGCCCTTGGCCTTGAGCACCTCGTAGGCGGCGGCATGGGCCGTGGCGCGCCAGTACTGGTAGCGGCCGGGGTGGCAGGGGCGGCACGCCTGCGCGCCGACAAACTCCTGGCCGCACCCCTGTTCCGAGGCGGCACCGGCCTCCGGCACGGCACGGGCCTGGAGTTCCTTGAGCCTCGATAGGGTTTCCTCAACCAGGGGGGCGACGGCCGGGTGATCCGCGAACCGGTCCTCCATCAGGGGAACGAACGTGTTCTGAATCGCGGGCCTGCCTTCCTCCGTGAGGCGCACCTCTAGCCGGCCGAGGGTCTTTCCGCCCCTGTCGAGGGAGCACACGAGGGTCGAGCCGATCCGGGCGGGGACCGAGAGCTGGTTTCTCCGGGACGACCCGACGATCACATCGATGGGCAGGCCCGACAGGGCGAGCCGGCGAAGATCCCGGTCCATCATGTCGGTCAGGACGACCACGAGATCGGGCTTTTCCTTCGCTACGATGTCCGGAACGAGGCGCTCTGCCACCTGCAGCGGGGGGAGCACGCGGATTTTCTCCACTAAGGGGATTCGACTTCGTTTTAGATCGTCGTCAAGGAGTCCCACCAGGGCGATCCGGATCCCTCCCACCGACCGAACCTGGTACGCCTCGAAATACCGCCGGCCGTGGGGATCGACGAGGTTTGCACTCAGAAAGGGAAACGTGGCCTCTCGGGAAAGTCCCAGGAGGAAGTCGATGCCCAGGGAAAGGTCGTAGGCCCCCACCGACATCGCGTCGAGTCCCATGACGCTGTAGGCCCGGACCATGAGTCGGGCGATCTCCTCGAATTCTGCAGCCTTGGCTGGAGGCACGTGCTCGCGCTTGAACAGGCAGTTCCCGGCGCTGACGAACAGAACCGGCCCCTCGGTTCGGGCTTGCGCTACGTAGGTTGCTCGCTTGGCCAGACCGCCACGCGGGTTTTTCTTTCACCCGCAGGGAAGGATCTCGCCCCTTTCGTCGGCGGTGTAAAGAAGGGTGATCGTACCGGCACCCGCAGCGGCAGGAAGGTAGCACGCAAGCAGGAGGGCAAGTGCAAAAATTCGCATGATGGGCGACTCCTTGACAATGGACACGAGATGGTATCACGGCACACGGACAGTGTCATCTATGGACTTATTCTTGATTCGATGAGTTGTAGATTAGGGATGCCAGGAGGTTAGAACGTCGGAGTCGGGTGGGGGATATGCACCCCTTGCGTTCGATTCGTGGGTCGTGATACAGAACGGTTCCAGAAAGGCCTGCTGTTCCACATGTTTCAGAATGTTTCAGAACCGTTTCCTTTTTTCTTTCGGAAGGGAGGTGTGGGGAGATGATCCGCGAACTATGGACTTTGATGGTCGACTTTCTGAGAGACTTGTTCCGGGTGATCTTCGTGGGCATCCGGCGCCACTGGAAAGGCATGCTGGTGTTCGCTGTGGTGGCCGTTGTTGCGCTTGTCGTCTTTGTGGCCCTTATGCTCAAGGCGACGGCGTCGCCCAAATTCTGCGGCATGTGCCACAACATGCAGCCCTACATCGACTCTTGGGCGGAGTCGAGCCACCGGGAGGTCCTGTGCATCGAGTGCCATTTCGAGCCGGGGTTGGTCAACGAGCTCAAAGGCAAGTGGAAGGCCCAGATGCACGTGTGGATGAAGCTCACCGGCACGGCGCCCCCACGGCCCCATACGCAGGTCAGCGACGCGAGTTGTTTGCGGGAGGGGTGCCATAACACGGGTGACCTGGCCGAGAAGACCCTCACGTTCAAGGGGGTGAGGTTCAGCCACGGGACGCACCTTGGTGAACTCCGCCGGGGCAAGAAGCTCCGGTGCGTCACCTGCCACTCCCAGATCGTTCAGGGCGAACACCTGACGGTCACTGAGAGCACCTGCTTCGTGTGCCATTTCATGAACCGGGAAGAGCACCCGGAGATGGCCGATTGTCAGCTCTGCCACACCCAACTGCGGGCCAAGGTGTTCATCAACGCCAACGAGAACATGCCGTTCGTCCACCAGGAGTACCTGGACAACGGCGTGTACTGCCAGCAGTGTCACTTCGACGTGATCTTCGGGGACGGACACCTCAAGGACAACACCTGCGTCCAGTGCCACGCGGAGCCTCGGATTCTTTACGGGGAGCACGCGAGCGAGGAGATCCACCGCGACCACGTGACGGAGCACAAGGTGGAGTGTTTCCGGTGCCACTCGGTGATCGAGCACCACATCGTCCGGCCGGGAGACGAGATGCCCGAAGCCTTGGAGAAGATGGCCCAGGCGGCCCTTCGGCCCCGCACCAAGGGGTACTACTACGATACCGACTGCCTGAAGTGCCATACCCTCGACCAGCACGAGGTTACCCGGAATTTGTATATGGGCAAGGGTGCCGAAGGCGTGCCGGATATGCCGAACCCGATGTACCTGGCCCATGCCGACTGCGGTAGTTGTCACGTGGCCGTGAAAAAAACCCCCTCCGGGATCACCTCGAGCCTCCGGCTGAGCTACGAGCAGGTCATCCAGTCGTGCGCCGACTGCCACGGCAAGGGTTACGACGACATGGCCAAGCATTGGAAACAGCTCCTCACCGAGGAGATGGACAAGGCCGAGAAGGCGATCCTGGAGGCGCGTTCCGCCCTCAGGAAGATCAAGGAAAACGACGCGAAGTCCCAGGCCGCGGCCTTGGTGGAGGTGGCCGAGCGAAACCTCGCGTTCGTCCGCCGGGCCCGGGGGCTCCACAACGTGGACTACGCCCTGCGGATTCTGGCCGACGTCCAGGAGCGCTCCGAGAAGGTGCGGGCCCTCGCCGAGCCCGGGTACGCCGTGAAGGCGGTGTCACCGCCCACCGGCTGCACCCAGTTGTGCCACTCGTGCGTCGAGTGCATCGAGACCCAACCGGTGCCGTTCGGAAACGTGTCGTTCCCCCACGACGTGCACGTGCAGGACGAGGGGCTGGACTGCCTCGAGTGCCACACCCCGCGGGAGCGTCACGGCCAGACGGTTCTCCGGAACTGCAACGAGTGCCACCACGGCGAGGGCGCCGGGGCGGTGGAGTGCCAGGACTGCCACGTGGAGAATCACAACCTCTATAACGGCCAGAACGCCTGCGACGAGAAGAGCTGCGACGTGCGCGGCGAGAAGAACCCGATGGCCGAGGCCGTGGGGTGCGAGGAGTGCCACGTCCAGATCGCGGCCGGCGAGGAGAACACGGTCGAGGGCATCAAGGCCGCCTGCGTGGAGTGCCACGACGGCGACGAGGCCTACGGCGCCATGGTGGACGAGTGGGAGGAGGAGGCCAAGGCCCTCAAGGCCGAGGTCGCCACTCTTCGGACGATGCTCCAGGACACCCAGCGGAAGATCCTGGCCGCCATGCGGGAGGGCAAGTACACCTACGACGCCCAGGATCTGGTGAACAATGCCGAGAAGAACCTGAAACTCTTCGAGCGCGGTAACCCCATCCACAACCTGGCCTTCTCGAAGGACCTCCTCGGCCGGGTGCGAAACCTCCTCACCCAGGCCCAGAAGACCCTGGAGGCCTACAGCACCATCCGGACGCTCCCGAGGGAGGCGTACTTCTGATCAAGGCGGGAACGCGGCACCCCCGCCGTCCATTCCGGAGACCCCGCGGGCGTTCCCCCGCGGGGTTTCTTCTGTTCGGAGGCCGTTTCGGGCTGGAAGTTTCCCGCGGAATCCGATAAGTAAGCCCGGCTTCGGCTCCGGGGCATCCGGGCGCCCGGTGCCAGTGACCGGAGGACAGGCGGTCTCTGGTACCTGACCTCTGAATTCTGGCCCGCGGTATCGAGGCCGCTACCACAGATTGGGACGGGCAATGGCGCTGGAACCCCGAAGGGTTTCGGCCGCCGAGCCGCCCGGCGGGAAGTTCCTCGGAATTGCCCATAGGCTGGGCGACGTCACGCTCACAGGAACCGTAGCCTTCGGCTTTCGGTACTACGGCGGACCGCAGCGGCATGGACCAAGGGACCGGAGACCGGGGACTGACGACCGCGGACTGCCGTTTTTTGGAATACAGAGGGAATCGTGGAAGAGGCGTACTGGAACGATCGGGCTCGGGAGATCTTCGCCGGGATCGGGCTCGCCCGCCATCTGGGGTTCGAACTCTTGGAGGTCACGGCCGAGACGGCCGAGATGGCGGTCACGGTGGAGGCCCGCCACGGCAACTATCTGGGGGGGCTCCACGGCGGGGTGCTGGCCGCCTTGGTGGACACGGTCGCGTTTTTCCCCGGCCGGCTCCTTCCGTCGGGGCTCAAACTCACCACCGAGGGCCTGGAGGTGCACTTCATGCGGCCGGCCGGGCCCGGCGCCCGGATCACGGCGCGCGCGGAGATCCTGCGGCTCGGCCGGCGGGTTGCCACCGTGCAGGTGCAGGCCCGGGACCAGGCCGGAAGCCTCCTCGCGCACGCCGTGGTGACCCTGCTCACGCTCTGACGGGGAGCCGCGGCCTTCGGAAGGGGGGAGTGCCGGATCGGAGCGGCCCGTTCCATGGCGGTCGGGTCGCATCCAGTTGGACAGCTGGGCGGCTAGGCTGCTAGGCGGCGAAAAACCTTCGAGACTCCGACGCCCCCGCCCGCCCTTAAATCGGTCTTTGACCTCCACAGCGTGCAAGGCCCTGCAGGGGCCCGAGGGCCTTCGGATCTCTCCGTGTCCTCCGTGTTCTCCGTGGTTGCAAGACCGGCCGCCCGATGGGCCATCCCCCCGCCTCGGCTACGCCCCCAGCAGCGCCTCTACGTGGGCGGCGACCGCCGGGCCCAGGCCCACGAGGTCGTAGCCCCCTTCGAGCACGCTCACGATCCGCCCGCCGCAGAGCCCCTCGGCCGCGTCCACCAAGCGGGCGGTGGCCTTCCCGAATCCGCCGGCCGTCAAGGTCAGGTGGGTCAGGGGGTCCGTGGCGAGGCCGTCGAACCCCACGGAAAGGACTAGGAGGTCCGGCCGGAACGCTTCGAGCGCGGGGATCACCTCGGACTCCAGCGCGGCCAGGAGTTCCGCGTCGCCGGCGCCGTGGGCGAGGCAGACGTTCCGGGTGCGCCCCCGACCCCGTCCGGCCCCCGTCTCCCCGGGCCAGCCCGTGCCCGGGTATTTGAGGGTTAGCGGGTGTTCGTGGAGTGACACGTAGAGCACATCGCCCCGCTCCCAAAAGATCTCCTGGGTCCCGTTCCCGTGGTGGGCGTCCAGGTCCACCACCGCCACCCGGCCCAGGCCCCGCCGCCGGAGGGCGTGCTCGGCCGCGAGCGCCGCGTGGTTCACGAGGCAAAACCCGCCCGCCCGTTCCGGCCCGGCGTGGTGCCCCGGGGGGCGCAGGCCGCAGAAGGCCCGCCCCACGGTGCCGTGGAGAACCGCGTCCACGGCCGCCAGGGTGCCGCCGGCGGCGAGGCGGGCCACCTCGAAGCTCTCGGGGCAGATCCGGGTCTCGGGCTCGGCGACGTACCCGAACCCGTGTTCACAGGCGAGCCGCAGGAGCTCCACGTAGGCGGGGTGGTGGACGACGGCGAGGTCTTCGTGCGAGGCCGGGGCGAACGGGAGGCGCGTCATGCGGTCGAGGAGCCCGAGGCCCTCCAGCGTGCCCTCGATCACCTCGAGCCGCAGGGGCGACTCCGGGTGGTCGGCCCCCGTGCGGTGGTGGCGGAAGAAGGGGTGCCCCACCCACCCGAGGCCGTCACCCATGGGGCAGCGTCTCCAGTTCGAGGAGCCGGCGCTTCACGGCCTCGGCCGCCCCGTTCTCCCACTCGCCGGCGTAGCCGCCGAGCCCCGACCGGGCCACGACCCGGTGGCAGGGCACCACGATGGGAATCGGGTTGTGGCGGCAGGCCCCGCCCACCGCCCGGGCGCTCGTGCCGAGCTCCCGGGCGAGGTCGCCGTAGGTTCGGGTTTCTCCGTAGGGAATCCGCCGGAGGGCTTCCCAGACCCGCAGCCGGAACGCGGTGGAGCCGGGCGGGAACCGCAGCGGCACCGTAAACGCCTTGCGCCCGCCCCCAAAGTATTCCTCGAGTTCCCGGGCGGCCTGGGCCAGGACGGTTCCGGAAGGGGCGGCCGGCGGGCCCCCGGCGCCGAACCGGATGCCCACCAGGGCCCCCCGCTCCGCGGTGAGGGTCAAGGGGCCGACCGGTGTTTCCATGGTTAGTTCTCCTGGGGGCATGGTTTTCCCCTCCCGAAAGCCGTACGTTGCGGGGGCCGGAACCTCGGGTACCCTCATTGTGCCACAGCCTGCGACCACCCGACACAGGAGGTTTCCCATGGCGGCGAAAGCGCCCGTATCCACGCCCATCCATTTGGCGAGTTTCGTGGAGTACGCGGAAGGGTGCATCGTGAGCCGGACCCTCGTGGACCGGAAGGGCGGCACGCTCACGCTGTTTGCGTTCGCCCAGGGCCAGAACCTGAGCGAGCATACCGCCCCCTTCGACGCCGTGGTCCAGGTGGTGGACGGGGAGGCCCTCTTGATCATCGGCGGGGAGGAGGTCCGCGCCGGCGCCGGCGAGCTCGTCATCATGCCGGCCCACGTGCCCCACGCCGTGCGAGCCGAAAAGCGGTTCAAGATGCTTTTGATCATGATCCGGGGAGAGTAGGAGACCTTGGGCCGAAGCCCATCGGCGACCAACATCAACGGAGATACCAACACCGCCGCCGGAAGTATTGTCAGATCGCCGGCGTTGCTGCGGGAAACCCGCGGGTGGGGGACTGGTGGGGAGCCTGGTGCGGCCGGCCGGCACTTGGGAGCCACCGGGCCGGGAGCCTTTCCCCTTTGCGCCGAGCTGAGAAGGGCCCGGCGCGAGGTCTTGGCGGCCGAGGTGGAGCCCATCGAACGCTAGGGGCACGGGGAACTCCGGGGGGCGGCCGCCGCCCCTCTTGAGACGGTGGGGGGCTCGGTGACTTGCCGGGGCGGGAACGGGCCGGTGGTAGGGATCCCGCCCGAGGACCGTCCGCTACGGCACCGAGAACACCGGCCGGCCGGGCTACTTCCCGGGGCCATCCGAGCGGATCCTGTTCCCGATTCCCCTGGGAGGTGCAGAGCGCACGGCCCCCGGGGGGAGAAACCCTGTTACGGGCCCACCCCCGCCGTCCGGCGCAAATCCTCCCGCGCGAGTCCCACGGTTTGGCCGGCTTCCAGGAGTTCCTCCCAGGTGGTTTCGTCGATCGGGATGCCCTCGGCCCGGCGCCGGCGCTCGGTTTCGCGCTCCGGTTCGCCGGGGATCAGCACGGGTTCCTCCGGCCGGGACGGCGGGGAGGCCTTGGCGTACTCCACGATCGCCTCCACCTCGCGCCCGAGCCAGCCCACGTCCACGAGCCGACCCGGGTCGATCACGACGGCGAGAAGGTTGTTCACGATGGCCCCGAGGCGGGGGTGCCCGGGCTGGATGGTGCCCCCGCCCGAAAGCGCCCCGGCGAGGAGTTCGCAGGCGAGCACGAGCCCGTACCCCTTGTGGTCCCCCACGGGCAGGAGCGCGCCCCGGTTCCGGTCGCGGAACATCACGGCGGGATCCGTGGTGGGCCGCCCCCGGTGGTCCAGGAGGCACCCGGCCGGGGCCGGTTCCCCCTTGTTCATGTGGACCCGGACCTTTCCCAGGGCGATCCGGCTCGTGGCCATGTCGAGGAGCACCGGGCTGGTGCGATCGGTGCCCGGGACGGCGATACAGACCGGGTTCGTGCCGAACCGGGCGTCGCTCCCGCGGAAAGGAGCCACGAGCGGCGGGTGGTCCTGGACGTTCACGAACAGGATGCCCACAAACCCGGCGGCGAGGCACTGCTCCCCGTAGGTGCCCACCCGCCCGATGTGGTGGGCGTGGCGTAGCGTGGCGAGCGCGATACCGGTTTCCCGGCACCGGGCGATGGCGGCGTCGAGGACCTCGCGGGCCACCCGCTGGCCGTAGCCGCGGCCCCCGTCGAAGGCGAGGATAGGGCCTTCGTCCTTGAGAAGCCGGGCCGGCGTGTTCGGACGAAGAAGGCCCCGGAACGCGAACCGCACGTAGTAAGGGAGCATCCCCACGCCGTGGCTGTCGTGCCCGGTGAGGTTCGCCCGCACCAGGTGGGCGGCCACGATGCTTGCCTCGTCGGTGTCGCTGCCGGTCCCGGCGAGAATCGCCTCGGCGAACCGGCGGAGGCGGTCTTCGAAAACGGTGGGCATCGCGGGCCTCCTCGGAAACGACGGGTTGGGGCTGGCGCCCGGGGGGGTGAAAAAGGAAACGGCCCGGACGGCGGTTCTCGCCGGTCCGGGCCGTTTCGGTGAAGATGGCGTCCCCAGGGGGATTTGAACCCCCGTCGCCGGCGTGAAAGGCCGGTGTCCTGGGCCAGGCTAGACGATGGGGACGGATCTGTCCGAGTTCCAGCGGGGCCGGCGGAGGGCCCCGGAGCTCCCAAGGGGTGGTGAGCCGTCCAGGATTCGAACCTGGGACCCTCTGATTAAAAGTCAGATGCTCTGCCAGCTGAGCTAACGGCCCACGCCGATAAGGCCGGCCTTTATACCGAAGGCCCGGCCGGGTGTCAACCGTGGCCGCCGCCTTTTTCTACGCGCGGCCCAGGGAGAAGGGATCGAGGAACTCCACGGTCTGCTCCCGTCCCGGCCCAACCGAGGCCAGGGCCACCGGGCAGCCCGTGGCCTCGGCCACGGCGTCGAGGAACGCCCGGGCGTTTCGGGGAAGGTCCGCCGGGCGTCGGGCGTCGCCCAAGGGCTCGGACCAGCCGGGGAGTTCCTCGTACACCGGCACGCACCGCGCCAAGTCCTCGGCGCGGGAGGGCACGAAGTCCACGGTCTCGCCGTCCAGCAGATACCGGGTGCAAACCCGGATCGGGTCCACGCCCTCGAGCACGTCGAGCTTGGTGACCGCGAGGCCCGAAAGCCCGTTGAGCCGGCACGCCGAGCGCAGGGCCACGAGATCGAGCCAACCGCACCGGCGGGGTCGACCGGTTGTGCTTCCGAACTCGCCGCCCCGCTCCCGCAACCGGTCGCCCATGGCGTCGTGGAGTTCCGTGGGGAACGGCCCCGCGCCCACCCGGGTCACGTACGCTTTGGTGATGCCCACCACGGCGTGGACTTCCCGGGGCGGAAGCCCCGTGCCCGTGGCCGCGGCCCCGGCCGTGGTGTTGGAGCTCGTGACGAAGGGGTACGTGCCGTGGTCGATGTCGAGGAGCGTCCCCTGGGCGCCCTCGAAGAGCACCTTCTTCCCCTCCCGGGTCCAGCGGTGTACGAGCCCCGTTACGTCTCCTACGAACGGCCGGATCCTCTCGCCCGCCCGGCACAGGTGCTCCCACATCTCCTCCGGGTCGAAGGGGCGCGCGCCCAGGTGGCGCAGCAGGGCGTTTCGCTCGTCGAGGAGGGCCTCCACCTTTTCCCGGAGGCGGTCGGGTTCCAGGAGGTCGGCCACCCGGACGCCCTTCCGGGAGGCCTTGTCCTCGTAGCAGGGGCCGATGCCCCGCCCCGTGGTCCCGATCTGGGTCTTTCCGGCCCGGGCCTCCCGGGCCTTGTCGAGCTCCCGGTGGCAGGGCAGGATCACGTGGGCGGCCCCGCTCACCACGAGAGCCCCATCGTCAGTCCACCGGCCCTTCTGGCGCAGGCCCTCGATCTCCTCCCAAAGCACGTCGGGATCCACCACCACCCCGTTGCCGATGCAGCAGGTCGTCCCCGGGTGAAGGATGCCCGAGGGAATCAGGTGGAGGATGATCTTCTCTCCGCCAACCACGAGGGTGTGGCCCGCGTTGTTTCCCCCCTGGAACCGGACCACGGCGTCGGCTCCGGCCGCGTAGAGATCCACCACCTTGCCCTTGCCCTCGTCGCCCCACTGGGCGCCGATCACCACCACGTTCGGCATGCTCGATCGCTCCTCACGCCCGCGCCCGGGCGACGGCTTCATCCTCGGTCAAAACGTCGGCCTCGCCCGACATCAGATCCACCCACCGGACCCGGGGGGCCACCGCGGGATCGACCACGACGGCCCAACGGAAGCCCTGGGATCGGGCGTGGGCCAGGGAGTCGTCCAGGGGCCTGCGGATCAGGTCCCGCGCGGCCCGGGTGCCCTGGCGTCGCAGGCGCCGCGCCAGCAGAAGGGCGCGCCGCCGGTCGGGTTCGAAGTTGATCAGGAACACCCCCTCGGGCCCGGGGGTGGGCGCCGCCAGGGCGGACAGGATGGCCGAGAGGTCCAGGGAAAACCCCGTGGCCGGCAGGTCCCGGCCGTAGGCCGAGCACAGCCGGTCGTACCGGCCGCCCCGGCACAGGGGCACGGCCAGGTGGGGCACGAACGCCTCGTAGATGACCCCGGTGTGGTAGTCGATGCCCCGGATCTCGCCCAGATCCAGGGTGAGGCGGTCGGACAGGCCGTGGACGCCCACGAACTCCACCACCCGCGCCAGGTTCTCCATGGCTTGCACGCTGTGTTCCGAGTCCACCAGGTTGGCGGCCCGATCCAGCACCTCGGTGCCGCCGGCGAGAAGGGGCAGCTCGGCCAGGATCTCCTTGCGGCGGTCCGGGATCGAGAGCGCTTCGAGGATCTTCTCGAGATCGCTCAGGTCCTTTCGGGCCACGGCGTCACGCAGCGCCGCGAGTTCGTCGGGCGCAAGGTCGAGTCCCTCGACCACGCCCCGGAAGAACTCCACCTGCCCGAGATCCACCTTGAACCCCTCGATCCCCGCGGCCTCGAGGCACGCCACCACAAGGGCGATGCCCTCGGCGTCGGCCTCCGGGTCCTGCACGCCCAGCAGTTCGGCCCCCACCTGGGGGATCTCCCGGGACATCCCCCGGCGCTCGGGCACGTGGCGCACCACGGAGCCTTCGTAACAAAGCCGCAATGGAAGGGTGGCCTCGGGGAACCGGGTGCCCGCGATCCGGGCCACCTGGGGCGTGAAATCGGCCCGTATGGCCAGCACGTGGCCGGTGGTGCGGTCCACGAACCGGTACAGGAACGTCTCGTCTCCCGGTTCGGGCAGGGCGGGCTCGAACGTGTCGGCGTGCTCCAGGAGAGGCGTGCCCACGAGGCGGTACCCCCAGCGGGCCAACTCGGCCAGGCAGGCCTCCCGCACGGCGTGGAGGCGGGCCGCCTCGTCGGGCAGCCGGTCGGCCAGCCCGGGGGGAAGTTCGCGGTGCCGGGCGGGGGTGCCCGCCCGGCTCAGACGATGGGTCATGGAACCGTTCCGGCCGACAGGCTAGAGTTGCGCCGCAGTGACGCTCACCACGTTGGGCAGTTCCTTTAGTTCGCGAAGGACCTCGGCCGGGACCGGGACGTCCACGTTCACCACGGTCACGGCCCGGCCGCCGGGGGCCTCGCGGCCGAACTGCATCTGGCCGATGTTGATGGCGTGGCGGCCCAGGGTGGTGCCGATGCTCCCCACGAGCCCCGGCCGGTCGTAGTTCCAGAACACGAGCAGGTGGCCCCGGGGGATCGCCTCGATGGGGATGCCGTCGATCTCCACGATTCGGGGTTCTTTGCGGCCGAAGATCGCCCCGGCCAGGCTAAACCGGCCCTGGGCCGTCTCGACGGCGAGTCGCATCATGGCCGAGTAGTCCTCGCCGTTTTTCGCCGTGGTCTCGGACACGCGGATCCCCCGCTCGCGGGCGATCACCGGCGCGTTTACCAGGTTCACCCGTTCGCCCAGGCTCGCGGAGAGGAGCCCCTCCAGGGCGGCCGCAGTCACCAACCCGGTGCGGCCCTCGGCGATCCGGCCGGAGTACTGGAGGTCCACGGCCTTGAGCCCCTCCACCCCCAGTTGGGCCTGGAGCTGGCCCAGGCTCCGGGCGAGATCCAGGTACGGGGCCATCTGTGCCAGAATCTCGGGCGGAACGCTCGGCACGTTCACGGCGTTTCGGATGATGCCCCGCTCCAGGTAGTCCACGATCTGCTCGGCCACCTGCACCGCCACGGCCTCCTGGGCCTCCACCGTGCTCGCCCCAAGGTGGGGGGTGCACACCACCCGGGGGTGGGCCACCAGCGGCGTGAGGCCCGGAGGTTCCTCGCGGAAGACGTCAAGGGCGGCGCCGGCCACTTTGCCGCTTTCGATAGCCTCGAGCAGGGCGTCCTCGTCCACGATGCCGCCGCGGGCGGCGCACACGAGGTACACCCCGTCCTTCATTTTGGCCAGGGCTTCACGGTTAATGAGGTTCCGGGTTTCGTCCAGGAGCGGCACGTGGATCGTCACGATGTCGGCCCGCCGGAAGAGTTCCTCGAGGTCCACGAGCTCGACCCCGAGTTCGGCCGCCCGCTCCTGACTCAGGTAGGGGTCGTAGCCCACCACCTTCATCTTGAGCCCCAGCGCCCGGTCGGCCACGATGGACCCGATGTTCCCCAGGCCCACCACGCCCAGGGTCTTCCCACACAGTTCGTGGCCCTGGAACTTCTTCTTCTCCCATTTGCCCTGCTTCATGCTGGCGTCGGCCTGGGGGATGTTTCGCACCAGGCTCATCATGAGGGCCAGGGCGTGCTCGGCCGTGGTCACGGAGTTGCCGCCGGGGGTGTTCATGACCACGATGCCGCGCTTCGTGGCCTCGGCCACGTCCACGTTGTCGACGCCCATGCCGGCCCGGCCGATCACCTTGAGGTTCGCCGCGTGGGCCAGAAGGTCGGCCGTGACCTTGGTGGCGCTTCGGATCACCAGGGCGTCGTACTGTCCGATGATCCCCTTGAGTTCCTCGGGCTTCAGGCCCGTTTTGACGTCGACCTCGACCCCCTCGGCCGACCGGAGGATCTCTACGCCCCGGGGAGAGAGGTTGTCGCTCACCAACACCCGCTTCATCGGTTTTCCCCTCCCAACACCGAAAGAGCCGCGGCCACGCCCTTTCCCAGTTCCGCCGGGTGTCCGAACTCCCGCAGCGTCAACTCCAGGGCCGACACGGCGGCCACCACGTCCATGGGGTCCACGTAGCCCATGTGGGAGATCCGGATGATCTTGCCCTTGGCCTGGTCTTGTCCCCCGGCCACGGTCATGGCGAACCGCTCCCGCAAAGCCTTCTTGAACGCCTGGCCGTCCACGCCCTCGGGCATCTTGATCGCTGTGCACGCGTCGCTAGGGCTCTCCGGGGCGAAGAGTTCGAGGCCGAGGGCTTTGACGGCCTCCCGAGTGGCCCGGGCCATCCGGGCCGTGCGGCCGTGCACGCCTTCAAGGGTCTCGGTCCGGATCCGGTCGAGGGCCTCCTTGAGTCCCACGATCAGGCTCACGGCCGGGGTGTAGGCGGTCTGGTTTTCCTGCTGCTTTTTTCGCTCGGCCTTGAGGTCGAAATAGAACCTGGGCAGATCCGAGGTCTCGAGGAACCGCTCGGCCTTCTCGCTCCACGCGATGAACGCGAGCCCCGGCGGGAGCATCAGGGCCTTCTGGCTCCCCGTGACGAGAACGTCGATGCCCCACGCGTCCATGGGCAGTGGGAACACGCCCACGGCGGTGATGCCGTCGACCACGAGGAGGACGTCGCGGCCGCCGGTGATCCGGGCGATCTCGTCCACGGGGTGGCGCACGGCGGTGCTCGTTTCGCTTGCCTGGACGTACACGGCCCGGATCGCGGGGTCGGCGTCGAGGGCCTTCCGGATGTCCTCGGGGTCCACGGCCCGGCCCCACTCCACCTTGAGCTCCACTGGATCGCAGCCATAAGCCTTCAGGATCTTGCCCCACCGTTCGCCGAACTTCCCGCCGTTGACGTAGAGCGCCCGGTCGCCCCGGCGCAGGAAGTTCGTCACCGCGCTCTCCATGGCCCCGGTGCCCGAGGCCGCGAGGATCACGACGTCGCGCTCGGTTTGGAACACGTATTTCAAGCCCTCGCGACAGGCCGCGAAAATGGGCTTGAACTCGGGTTCCCGGTGGTGGATGGCCGGCCGGGCCATCGCGAGTAGGGCGGTTTCGGGCACCGGAGTGGGCCCGGGAGCGAGAAGGCGGTACTTGTACACGGCGGACCTCCTTTAGGGGAATCGGACGATAACGTGCCGACGGGCACAAATAGTGCACGCTAGCAAACCGCCACGAAAACCGTCAAGGGCGAGGCTTGCGAGCCCCGCGTCGTCAAGACCCTTCGGAGGGCGCCTCAACCTTCTTTTTCCGGGTGCGCCGGGGCTTGGGTTTGTCCTCGGCGGCCGGCGGCGCCTCCGGCGTGTCCGGGGCGGAGCCGGTTTCGGGGGTGGCCTCGGGGGCCTGGGCCTCGGCCGGGGCCTCCTCGGCCTTCTTCTTCCGGCGTGTGCGCCGGGGCTTGGGTTTGTCCTCGGCGGCCGGCGGCGCCTCCGGCGTGTCCGGGGCGGGGCCGGTTTCAGGGGTGGCTTCGGGGGCCTGGGCCTCGGCCGGGGCCTCCTCGGTCTTCTTCTTCCGGCGTGTGCGCCGGGGCTTGGGTTTGTCCTCGGCGGCCGGCGGCGCCTCCGGCGTGTTCGGGGCGGGGCCGGTTTCGGCGGCGGTTTCAGGGGCCTGGGCCTCGGCCGGGGCTTCCCCTCGACCGCCGTGCGAGTCCGCGGGAATCTCGGACGCCGCCGGTTCCTGCGGGACGGCCTTGGCGGTTTCGGTCCGGTCCTTGGCCCCCTCGTCGGAAGCCGCCGGTCGAGACTTCTCGCTTGCGGCCGCGGGGGGATCCGCTCGCGCCTCCCCCGTGTCCCCCTCCCCGGGGGCGCCCTGCGGGGCCGCTTCTTCCCGCGCGGTCGCCGGTTTCTTCTTCCTGGAGCGCCGCCGTCGCCTTCGCTTGGACTTCGGGGCTTCCGCCGACTCACTTTCGCTCGGTGCTCCGCTCTCCTCCGGTGGGGCGGCTTCGTCCGCGGCCTGCTCCGCGGGGACGGCCTCGTCGGCCGGGGATCCCTCCGGTGGAGTCTCAGCCGTCTCCTGCGTCGCCTGCGCCTCCCCGGTCTTCTTCTTTCGGCGCCGGCGCCGGCGCTTTTTCTTGGCCGGCTCCTCCGTCGGGGACGCGCCTTCCGGTTGCGCCTCAGCGGGCGGTTCCTCCGCCGGCGGTTCGGCCTCGGGTTCGTCCTCCATCAGGATATAGGCCGGGGCGCGCGGGGCCCGTACCGGGGGCTCCGGAATGCCCTTTTGCACCGCCAGAAGCTCCTGGGGTACCCCGGCCGCGTTGGTCTCGGTGCGGGGCCTGCCGTTCTCGACGAAAACGAAACAGTAGTCGTTGGGGCCCAAGAGGGGCTCCGCGAAAATCTGGATGGATTTCTCGAACTCCCGTTCCCACTCCGAGAGTCGCCGGCGTTTCCGGTTCAGGAGCAGGGCGGCCACGTCCGGGGGCACGCCCACGCGGATCTGCCCGAGCTCCTTGCGGGGCAGCTCCGCCTGGATCATCCGCAGGATGGCGAGGGCGAAGCTCTCCGTCGTGCGCACCCGGCCCGAGCCCCGGCAGGTGGAGCAGGGGCGGGTCACCGCCGCGGCCGCGCCGGGTTTCAGCCTCTGGCGCGACAACTCCAAGAGCCCGAACTGGGAGATGGAGCCCACCTGGGCGCGGGCCTTGTCCTCCTTGAGGGCCTTCTGGAGGGTGCGTT
Source organism: Deferrisoma sp. (assembly GCF_054681715.1). Classification (NCBI taxonomy): domain Bacteria; kingdom Pseudomonadati; phylum Thermodesulfobacteriota; class Deferrisomatia; order Deferrisomatales; family Deferrisomataceae; genus Deferrisoma; species Deferrisoma sp. Next base: position 4,788 of record NZ_BAAHFQ010000029.1, on the reverse strand, counting down.
TCACGGCAGCGCGGTTCGCCGCGCTTCGCATGTCGATGAAATCGATCACGATAAGGCCCCCAAGGTCCCGGAGCCTCAACTGCCGGGCGGCCTCCCGAGCTGCCTCCTCGTTGACCTTGAATGCGGTTTCCTCGATGTCCTTACCCTTGAAGGCGCCGCCGGAGTTGACGTCGATGCTCACCAGGGCCTCGGTCTGCTCGATCACGATGGATCCACCCGACGGAAGCGGCACCGTCTTCTCGTAGATGGTGGCGAGTTGCTGCTCCACGTTGTACCGGGCGAAGATGGGGGTGCGCCGCTGGTGGAGCTTGACCCGCCGGGTGTACCAGGGCATCACGGCCTGGAAGAACCGCCGCACCTGCTCGTACACCTCGGGGTCGTCGATCCACACCTCTTCCACGGCGGGGGTGAAGTAGTCGCGGATGGTGCGGATCACGATGTCGGATTCCTGGTAGAGCAGGCTCGGCGCCGGGGCCTCCTCGTAATCCCGGAGGATCCGCTTCCACAGCCTGAGGAGGTATTGGGCGTCCCGGGTGAGCTCCTGCTTCGTGCGCCCTTCGGCGGCGGTGCGCACGATGTAGCCCATCTCTTCCGGCACCTGGGCGGCGTCGAGGGCCTCTCGCAGTTGCTTGCGGGTGGCCTCGTCTTCGATCTTCCGGGAGACGCCCCGCTTGGCCACGTAAGGCATGAGCACGAAGTACCTGCCCGGCAGGCTGATATAGGTGGTGAGGGCCGCCCCCTTCTGGCCGGTCTCGCCCTTGCGGACCTGCACCATCAGTTCCTGGCCCACCCTTAGGGCGGACGTTGCACGCTTGCCCTCCGGGAAGTACCGCTGGTGGATGTCGTCCACGGGAAGGAAGCCGTTCTTCTCGGCCCCGAAGTCCACGAACACGGCGTCGAGGCTCGGCACCACCTTGACGATGCGGGCCTTGTAGATGTTTCCTTCCAGGCGTTCCACCTGGGCCGTCTCGACGGCCACCTCCTCGAGGAGCCCGTCCGCCACGATGGCGATCCGGCTTTCCTCCTCGTTGACCACGTTGACAAGCATCACTTTCGACATGGGCTCCTCGCAGGGGCCGGGAATGCCTCCCGAGCATGAATCGAAACCGATCGGACTCCGAAAACGCCGCAGTATACACCATTTCCCCCGAGCTTTCGGAAGCCAAAAGATGGCTGGCAGCCCGGCTGCGGGAATGGGAGGGCTCGGACCTGGGCCAAACGGTGCTCCGGTGCCTCGGCTCGGCCGGGCTGGAGCGGGGTTGGCTCGTGGGCGGCGCCGTGCGCGATGTGGCCCTTGGGCGGCCGCTTCCCCCGGATCTGGACCTGGCCCTCCCGGTTCCCGACGCGAGGCCAGTGGCCGAGGAGCTCGCGCGCGGTCTCTGCGGACATCCGTTTCCCCTGGACGAGGGCCGCGGGGCCTGGCGGGTGGCCCTCCCGGGGGGCGCGACCGTGGACGCCGTGCCGCTCAGGGCCTCCACGTTGGAGGAGGATCTGGAACTTCGGGATTTCACGGTGAACGCCATGGCCTGGCGGCTGGGTGGCGGGCCCCTGGTGGATCCCCTCGGGGGCCTGGCCGACCTTCTGCGCGGGGAGCTTCGCGCCTGCGGCCCCGGGGTGCTCGAGGCCGACCCGCTGCGGGTGCTGCGGGTCTACCGGTTTTCGGCGGCCCTGGGGCTCCGGGTCGGCCCGGAGCTTGCGGGGCGGCTCGCCCGGGCGGCGCCGGGGCTCGACGGGGTGGCCCCTGAGCGGGTGCGCACGGAGCTCTTCGCCACGCTGGACCTCCCCGCCGGTGCCGGCGCGCTCCGGCGCATGGCCGAGGATGGGGTTCTCGCCGCCCTGTTTCCCTTTGTCGAGGCCTGGCGGGGATTCGACCAGGGAGACTACCATCGTCACGACCTCTGGGAGCACGCCCTGAGAACGGCCGAGGAAGCGGCGCGCCTCGCGGCCGGGGAGGTCTGGATCCCCGAGCCCGGGCGGCTCAGGGAACACCTGGCCGAGGAACTGGAGGCCGGGATCACCCGGCGGGCACTCCTCGTGATGGCAGCCTACCTCCACGACCTGGCCAAACCGGAGTGCGCCGTCGACGAGGGGACCCGGCGGCGGTTCACGGGGCACGAGACTCGGGGCGGGCACCTCGTGCGGGGGCTCCTGGCCAGGCTGCGGGTGGGGCGCAGGGCCCGCGGGGCGGCCCAGAGGGTCGTGGCCGCCCACCTCAGGCTGTTCCAGCTTTCCCGCCAAACCCCGCCCACGGAGCGGGCCCGCCTGCGGTACCTCAGGGACCTGCGCGCCGAGACCCCGGAGGCGGTGCTCCTGGCGGTGGCCGACGAGCGGGCTACGGGAGAGGATTCTCCCCACCGGGAGGCGGTGGAGCGCACCGCGGCCGAGGTCCTGGCGCTGTACTGGCGGAAACGGGACGAGGAGGAGATCCCGCCGCTCCTCAGGGGGCGCGACCTGGTGGAGTTGGGGGTTCCGCCGGGGCCGGAGGTGGGGAGGCTCTTGCGCCAGGTGGCCGAGGCCGAGGCCCGGGGGGAGGTGGCGACCCGGAACGAGGCCCTGGCCCTGGTGCGCCGCCTCCGGGAGCGGACCTGATATCAACCCGGCGCCGGTGGAGGCGCGCAAGGAACTCGCCGGGTCATGCCTATTTGGCCACCGGACCTTTAGAGGCATCGCCGGCGGTGGGTGGGGGACTGGTTCCGGCCGGGCGCGAGTGCGGCATCCGGCCACTGTAGGAGCCACGCCCGGCGCTCCAGCAGGCCCCATGCCCCCGACCGTGTCGATTTAACCGCCGGAGTAATAGCAAGAGAGCCGCGCGTGGGCCCTCACGCCACGGGGTGGGTCACGAATGCGGGCCGTGACCGAGGACCGACGACCGACGACCGAAGACCGGGGTTTCCTCTCCATGCGCCAACTCGACCTCTTTGCCGATGCGGACGCCCTTCTGCACCGGGGCTGGGCCCGGTTGGGGCGACTCGACCTGGCGGGGGCCGCCGAGGACCTCGAGGGGCAGGAGCGGCGGCGGCCCGGCCCGGGCACGGCCGAACTCCGGGAGGCCCTCGGGTGGATTCGGGGGCGGCTGCCCGAGGCTTCGGAGGCGGAGGGGCCCGGAACGCTGCGGCTGTGCCGGGCCCTCCGGGAGGGTCGCACCGGGTGCTCCGCCCTGGATCGAAGGCCCTCGGCCCGGCGGGGTCTCGTCCGGGCCCTGGCCGGGCGGTTCGCCCCCCTGGCCCGGGCTCATCCGGCCGCCCCCCTTGCCGAGGGGCTCCCGTGGGCGGTGTTCCTAGCCTGGGCGGGGCACCCGGCCGAGGCCGCGCCGGCGCTCGAGGAGTGGGTCCGGCGGGTCCCGGAGGAGCCCCTGGTCTGGCTCGCCCTGGGGGACGCCCGGGTCCTCCAAGGCTGGGAGCGGGCCGGGCGGGCGGCCTACCGGGAGGGGTTCGGGTTGGCCCCGGACTCGACCTGGAAGGTGGAGGATGCAGCCTTGGGGCCGGCCCGGGCCGAGGTGGCCCGGGCGGCGCCCTGGGGGGGACCGTGGTGGGCGGTGGGGCTTTACGAGGTGGGGTGGTTCCCGCGGTACGGGCCCCTCACGGCCGGGGAGACCGCGGCGCGGTACGAGCGGTTCAAGCGGCTGAGTTCCGGGGAACCCGGTCCGAGGGCGTTCTTTCTGGGGCTCGCCCTCTCGGAACCCGCCGCCGGGGTCCCGACACGCCTGCGGGCCGCGGTGCGTCGGCAGATGCGGGAGATGGCGCCGGAGGTGTTTGAGGCCCACCTCGATCGAATCCGGGGGGAGGGTTCGTAGCGCGCCGGGCCCCGGGGACCTGCCGTGCGGGGGATCCTGCTCGCGGAACCGCCCGTTTCGCCCCCGGGACCTGGCGCGGGAGGGGCGCCCGCGGCGGCCCTCTCCGGTGGACATGGTGGGGTCAAAAAAATGCCCGATCGGCGACTTGACACCGCGATCGGGTTCGTCTAGCATCGCCGTTCCTTCTGCGGGGGGTGTTGCGCCCCTGTGGATTCCGGCTGGCGTAGCTCAACTGGCAGAGCGGCTGACTTGTAATCAGCAGGTTGCGGGTTCGAGTCCCACCGCCAGCTCCAACGAAAGCGACTCCAGGCAATCTGTGGTGGGGTTCCCGAGCGGTCAAAGGGAGCAGACTGTAAATCTGCCGGCGATGCCTTCGGAGGTTCGAATCCTCCCCCCACCACCACTTTCTGCCCGGTAGCGGGAGTAGCTCAGTTGGCTAGAGCATCAGCCTTCCAAGCTGAGGGTCGCGGGTTCGAGACCCGTCTCCCGCTCCATTTGGTATAGCGGTTCGTGAGCCCACGTAGCTCAGGCGGTGGAGCACTTCCTTGGTAAGGAAGAGGTCACCGGTTCAAGTCCGGTCGTGGGCTCCAGCTTTGCTCCCACTCCCCCGGCCCGCCCCGCGGTGGTCGGGCGGTTTTTGTTTGTTTGGCTGACGGAACTAAAGTTGACGAGGAGAGACCGCCATGGCCAAGGAAAAGTTTGAGCGAACGAAGCCGCACGTGAACGTGGGGACGATTGGGCACGTGGACCACGGGAAGACGACGTTGACGGCGGCGATCACGCGGGTGCTGGCGAACGAGGGGTTGGCGCAGTACACGGCGTTTGACGAGATCGACAAGGCGCCGGAGGAGCGCGAGCGGGGGATCACGATCGCGACGGCGCACGTGGAGTACGAGACGGCGAAGCGCCACTACGCGCACGTGGACTGCCCGGGGCACGCGGACTACGTGAAGAACATGATCACGGGCGCGGCGCAGATGGACGGGGCGATCCTG
>NZ_BAAHFQ010000028.1:0-29151 GCF_054681715.1 Deferrisoma sp. | reverse complement strand
GCCCGTCCGCACGTCCACGCGTCCCAGCGTCCGCACGGTCAAACGACCAACGGCCCCTACCCCGTGGCGAGCTTGGCGGGCGTTGCGAGAGGCCCGAAGTTCCCCTACGCCTCCAAATCGTTCACCACCCGGGTGATGCCGTCTTTCAGTAGTGCCTCCCCGAAGTTGATCAGGAGTCCGAGGCGGCGGCCGCTCAGTCTCAGGTAGGTCAGGAGCTGTTTCTTGTGGACGGGTTGTACGGTTTCGACCGACTTCAGTTCCACGATGACCCGGTCCTCAACCAACAGATCCGCCCTGAACCCTTCTTCGAAGGTAAGACCGTCGTACTCGACGGGATGGAGACCTGCCGGTCGACCCGAAGCCCACGTTTCCGGAGTTCGTGCGCCAGAGCCAGTTCGTACACGGACTCGAGCAACCCGGGCCCGAGAAGCCGGTGGACCTGAAATGCTCCGTCCAGGATCGCCTTCGCAATCCCGTTTTCGATCGGCATTGGAAGCACCCCCTCCCGACCCGGACCGGTCTAGGCGAGCGGGTCTCACGCCACGCACGCGACGAACGCAACGGCAAAAGGCCGTGAATCGGGAATCGTGAATGGTTCGCGCGCTTGGCGCGCCGTTGGGACGCGCGAAGGTTAGGCCGTTACGTCCGCACGTCCACGCGTCCTAGCGTCCACACGGTCACACGACCAACGGCCCTAACCCGTGGCGAGCTTGGCGAGCGTTGCGTGAGGCCCAGCCGTGGGGTTTAGCCCGTTTGCTCTCGGTACCAGGCCAGCATGGCGTCCAGAAGGGCCTCGATCTCCCCGAGCCGGTGCCGGGCCAGAGAGTACAGTTCTTCCGGGGTTACCTCGTGGTAGAAGTGGACCATGCGGTTTCGGTACCCGGCCATGTCCCTCATGAGGTCGGCCTCGGGTTTGGTGAGGACTCCCACCTGGCCCAGGCGTACCGCTATCTCCTTGTACTCCGCGGCGGCGAGCCCGAACCCCTTCGCCAGGAGGTGGCGCCCCAGGTCCAACAGCGCTTCGACAGCCCGGCGGAGGCAGGATTCCGCAGCCCAGAGGTTTCGGGGGTCGGAAAAGAACCGTTCCTCGGTCTCCAGCGGCAAAGCCCTGAGGTTGGCCAACATCTCGCGGACCCAACGCGCCCGTTCCGCAACCACCCGTTCCGATACCTCGCCCTTTGTCACGGCTCCTCCCTTCCCAAGAGCACATTGATCCTGCGGCGCTCGAACGGGATCAGGTCGCCGGCCCGGCGCAGGAGGTAGAGTTCGTACTCGTCGGCGAGGTCGGGGTCTTGGGCGTACACCCTCTCGCCGTCGATCGCCTCCACCGCGACGAAGGGGTCCATCTCGGGGAGGAGCCCCAGGTCCACCCGGCCGACCCCGAAAAAGTCCTCGAGCCGCGCCGCGAACCGGACCTTCGTCTGGATGTCCCAGCGCCGGGCGGGATCGGGGAGCACGGCCACGTCCAGGTCTGACCCGCCGGAACCCAGGGCTGGTCGTTCTCCCCGCAGCCACTGCGTGGCCTCCCGGGTCCGGCTGCCGAACAGGTAGAGGCTCCGGACCCCGTGCCCGCGGCAGATTTGTGCCAGGGCATCTTGGCGAGACGGGTTCGTTCGTGAAACGGCGGGCATGGAAGCTCGTCCAGGTGCGCGAGAAACCGCTTGTCGGGTTCCCTGAGATCCCGACGGAGTGTGAGGGGGGGGCAGCCCGACGCCGGTATTCTACCGGGCCGAGGCCCAAACAGAAAGGCGCGGGGGCCGGCTACCGGCTCCCGCGGCGGCAGAGCAACGGCAACTTCTTGTCTCACGCCACGCACGCAACGAACGCCACGGATTTCTTGGGGTTTCGTTGCGAGCGTTGCGGGCGTTGCGTGAGGCCCGAAGTTCACGCCAGGGCCAACCGACGGCAAGTCCCTGTCTCACGCCACGACCGCCACGAACGCAACGGCAAAAGGCCGTGAATCGGGAGTCGTGAATGGTTTGCGCGCTTGGCGCGCCATTGGGACGTTACGTCCCGACGTCCACGCGTCCCAACGTTCGCACGGTCGAGCGTTCGCACGGTCAAACGACCAACGACCCGCGACTTACGACCGGCGGAAGTTTTGCCCGTCCGCACGTCCACGCGTCCTAACGTCCGTACGGTCAAACGACCGACGGATCCTCAGAGCAGCCCCGCTTCCCGAAAGGTTTCCCGGATCTTGGGATCCCGCTCGGCCAAGAGTCGCAGGGCACGTTCCATGCGCTCTTCCCGTTCCTCCACCTCACGGATCTTTCGCAACGGCGGGTCCATCGCCGTTCGCCGGTCCCAAATTGCGAATCCGATGGTCACCGCAACGAGCCCGCCGAACACCGAGGCCAGGATCCAGATGAAATTCATCATCTGCTCGATCCGGGCGTTGACCTCGTCGAATCGCTTGTCTATCTGCTCAAATCGTTTGTCCACCTGCTCAAAGCGCTTGTCCATCTGCTCGAAGCGCTTGTCCACCTGCTCGAATCGCTTGTCCACGCTGTCCTTGAATTCCAGAAGCGCGGTTTCGATCCGCACGAGCCGGTCCCGATCGGCGAGGGTAAAGGGGACCTCCCGTTGCTCCGCCGCGTACGTCTGGGACGAGGCTCCCAGCGCGAGGAACACGGCGACCACGGCGCCGACCGCACGGTTCATGGAACACCTCCAGCCCCATCAGGGTTCCGAGGACGCAACAGGCATTCTGATGGGGGGCGGTAAGGGTGTCAACATGGGTGGGTCTCGGAACTTCTTTTCGTGTCACGCGACGCACGCAACGAACGCCACGGATTCCTTGAGTTTCCGTGGCGAGCTTGGCGAGCGTTGCGAGAGACCCGAAGTTCCTGCCAAGGCAAACTGACGGCATCTTCCTGTCTCATGCCACGATCGCAGCGAACGCCACGTTCGGTTATTCGTTGTTCGCCGTCGGCCGTGGCGTGGGCCAGGTGGGGTTTCCACGACGAACGACCCGCGACCTACGACCGGCGGCAGTTTTGCCCGTCCGCACGTCCACGCGTCCTACCGTCCGAACGGTCAAACGACCAACGACCACAACTGCCGTGAATCGTGAAGTCGTAAATGGTGAATGGTCCGCGAGTTTGGCGAGTCGGGGGGAATAACGTGAGAATGTGCGGGTTAGAACGGGAGGAGGTGGTACGACCAACGACAAACGACCTGCGACTTACGACCCCCGGTTCTTGACCCGTGGCGGGCTTTGCGGGGGTTGCTTGAGGCCTCAGAAGTTTTCTCCACGGAAGCGGGCACCCCCGGTTTGCCGGGGGCGCCCGCGGTTTGGGTCTAGCGCTTTTTGCGCCGGCCCTTGCCACCGGTGCCGCTGCCGGAGTCGGGCACCAGGACGGTCACGGAGGCCAGGCCCTCGTTGCCCGCCGGGTCCAGGGCCCGGGCCTCGATGGCGTGGGGCCCGGGGGATGCCTTTCGGGTGTTCCAGTTGCAGGTGAGCGTCGTGAGGTTCGTGGCGCAGAGCACGTGGCCGTCCACCCGGACCTCCAGGAGGCGGACGCTGCGGTCGTCGGACGCCCGGGCCTCGATGCTCACCTTCCTGCCCACGGTGGTGCCGTCGGCGGGTTGGAGGAGGGTGACGGAGGGAGGCGTGGTGTCCGGCGGGTCGGGCTGGTTGTCCACGGTGACCGTAACGGGTTGGGACGCGGCGCGGTTTCCGGCGGCGTCCCAGGCCTCGGCCACCAGGGTCGCGGTGCCCTCGGGTTCGGCCGCGGTGTCCCAGGCGAACCGGTACGACCCGGTTTCGTCGCTTGCGAGGAGTTGGCCGTTCACCCGGAGGTCCACCCGGGTCACGCCCACGTTGTCGCCGGCCTCGACGGCCACCTCGACGGTTCCGGCCACGGTGCCGCCGGTGGGGGAGGCGATGCTCACCCAGGGGGCCTGGGTGTCCACGGGGTCGGCCGACAGGGCGAGTTCCACGGCGGCCGCGGCGTCGAGCCGGCCGTGGCCGTACCACTCGTCCCAGCCGGGATCGCCCAGGTCGGCGGCGGTCTGGAACAGGATGGTCTCCACGTCGGAGGGGGCCAGGGCCGGGTTCACGGACCACAGGAGGGCCGCGGCCGCGGCCACGAGGGGGCTTGCGAACGAGGTGCCCTGCACGGTCTGGTACCCGCCGCCCCGGGCCGTGGTGAGGATCGAGGTGCCGGGCGCCGCAAGGTCCACGTAGGCCCCGTAGCTCGAAAAGCTCGCCCTGGCGTCGGAGGCCGTGGTGGCCGACACGGCCAGGAGGTCGGGGCTATCCGCGTACGCCTCCCGGCCGCCCGAGTTCCCGGCCGCCACCACCACGAGGCCGCCCTTGCCCCGCAGGTAGCGGGCCGCGCTCTGGACGGTGGAGCTCCCGGCCACCCCGTTGTAGCTCACGTTGGCCACCCGGGCGCCGTGGTCGGCGGCCCAGGTGATGCCCTGGGCCACGGTGCTCCAGTAGGCCCAGCCATCGGGGCCGGCGATGCGCACCGGCATCACCGAGGCCCGGCCCGCCAGCCCGGCCACCCCCAGGGCGTTCCCCAGGGTGGCCGCCGCCGTCCCCGCGACCCAGGTGCCGTGGCCGTGCACGTCGGAGGTGTCGGCGTTCTGGTCGTAGAAATTCCACCCGGGAACCATCCGGCCGGCCAGGTCGGGATGGCCGCCGTCCACCCCGGTGTCGAGCACGGCGATCACGACGTCCTCGCCCCGGCTCGTGTCCCAGGCCGGGGGGGCCCCCACGGCGGGCAGGTGCCACTGGGAGGGGTACCGGGGGTCGTCGGGCACGCCCTCGGGCGGCACCGCCATGTCGGGTTCGGCGAAGCTCACGTGGGGGTTGTGGCGCAGGGCCTGCAGCACGGCCTCCTGGGCCTGGGGCGGCACCTCCACCACGTGGGCCCGGATGCCGCGGATCTTGGCCTTCACCCGGCCGCCGTGGGCCTGGACCGCCGCCTGGACGGCCGCGTCGGGGGCGCCGGCCTTGGCCTGGACCAGAATGCGACCGGGCACGGGCCGGGGTTGGGGCCCGGCCAGGGACGGGGGCGCCAGAAAAAGGGTGGCGCCCAGGGATGCGGCGGTGACGGCTCGCAGCAGGGATCTTCGGTTCATGGCGACTCCTCCGTGAGTGGAATGGGGGTCCGTGGGATCGCCACCGGGGGAGAGCAAGGCGGGTGCCAACGTTCACGAGCCGGGTTTTCCGCAACGATTCGGGCGGGTGGGGGAGGGAGGAGCCGGGCCGGGTACGGGGTCGTGCCCAGCCGACACGTTTGCGTTCCCTTTGGGTCACCGGCGCGTTGTGTCCCCCGGGGCCGATCGGGTACCATCGGGGGCTGTTCGGGGAGTGTTCGTTTTTCTTCCGGTTGCCGCCCGGTTGCGGCGCCGCCGAGAGGGAGGCCAGCGATGCAGACCCGCCCGATCTACCTCGTGGATGCGTTCACCCGCACGGCGCTCCAGGGGAACCCCGCCGGGGTCATGCCCCACGCCCGGGGGCTCGACGAGGACCACATGCTCGCCATCGCCCGGGAGGTGAACGCCTCGGAGACGGCCTTCGTGCTGCCGAGCCGGGAGGCCGACTTCCGGATCCGGTTCTTCACGCCGTCCCAGGAGGTGCCCTCCTGCGGTCACGCCCTGGTGGCGGCGCTCACGGTGCTGGAGGACCTGGGGGAGATCCGGGTCAAGGGGGAGTTCGCGCGGGTCCGGGTGGAGACCGGGGTGGGGGTGCTTCCGGCCGACCTGGTGCGCACGCCCGAGGGCATCCGGGTGGACCTCACCCAGGACGCCCCGGCGTTTCGGCCCTGCACGCTTCCGGCCGACGAGATCCTGGAGGCCCTGGGGGTGGACGAGGAGGACCTGCGCACCGATCTCCCCCTGGAGCTCGCCTACACCGGGCTGTGGCACCTCGTGGTGCCCCTGACCACCACCGAGGCCCTCGACGGGCTCCTGCCCGATTTCCGGGCCCTGGCGCGTTTGAGCGAGGAACTGGGGGTGCTCACGGTGCACGTGTTCGTGGAAGGCTCCGACGGGTACCACTGCCGGGATTTCAGCCCGGCGGCCGGGATCGACGAGGACCCGGTGACCGGCACCGCCTCGGGGGCCCTGGGCGCGTACCTGGTGCGGCACCGGGCCGCGGCCCCGGAGCGGCCCTTGCGGATGGTGCAGGGCGAGGCCTGCGCCCGGCCCGGGGAGGTGCGGGTGGTGGTGCACGGGAAGCCGGGGGAGCCCGAGCGGGTCGTCGTGGGCGGCCACGCCGTGGTGAGCCTTCGGGGCCACCTGCGGCTGGGGGACCTGGGGTGACCCTGGAGACCGGGGTCCGGTTCCCGTCGGAGGGGGCCGAACTGGAAGGGCGACTCCACGTTCCCGGGGGGGAGCCCCCGGTTCCGGGCGTGGTCGTGTGCCACCCCCACCCGCTCCACGGCGGGTCCATGAGCGTGCCGGTGGTGAAAGCCGTGGCCCGGGCCCTGGCGGAGCGGGGAGTCGCCACGCTCCGGTTCAACTTCCGGGGGGTGGGGCGGAGCACGGGCGCCTACGACGAGGGGGAGGGCGAGGTGGACGACGTCGTGGCCGCGGCGGCGTTCCTGGCGGCCCAGCCCGGGGTGGACCCGGGCCGGCTCGGGCTCGTCGGGTACTCGTTCGGGGCCTGGGTGGGCGGCCGGGCGGCGGAGCGGATCCTCCCGGGGTTCCGGGCCCTCGTGGCCGTGGCGCCGCCCCTGGAGCGGCTCCCGCTCGAGGCGTGGACCCGCATCGCCGCTCCGAAGCTCGCGCTCGTGGGCGACCGGGACGACTACTGCCCGCTGGACCGGTTCGAGTTCTGGTACGCGTCGCTCCCCGAGCCCAAGGAGCGCAGGATCCTCCCCGGAGCCGACCATTTCCTGGGCGGCCGGGAAGGGGAGGTGGCCCGGGCCGCGGCGGCGTTTTTGGACCGCCACCTCAAGGAAAACCCGGGGTAGGCGGGATTGGGCCGAAGGCCCGGAAGAAAGGGGCCTCGCGGCTCGGAAGCCGGTCCCACAGGCTGGCGCAGCCGATCGGTCTGGGACCACAAAGGATTTTGGCGTCCTGGCCTCCCAGCCTCCCAGCTTCCACCCTACGTAAGGAGTTCCGGCGCGGCGGCCTGGGCCTCCTTGGCGGTGCGGCAGGCCTGGGCTTGGCGCACGAGCTCCCGGGCCACCAGGATCTTCTGGACCTCGTTCGCCCCCTCGTAGATCTGGGTGATCTTCACGTCCCGAAACGCCCGCTCGGCCCGGTTCCCCGCGATGCAGCCGGGCCCCCCCAGGATCTGGAGCGACCGCTCGCAGGCCCACATGGCCGTCTCCGTGGCGAACAGCTTGCACATGGCCGACTGGGCCGTGTAGTCCTCGCGGCCGGCGTCGATCATGCGGGAGGTGCGCTCCACGAGGGCGCTCGCGGCCTCGATCCGGGAAGCCACGTCGGCGATCAGGAACCGGATGCCCTGCTTGTCGATCAGGGGCTCCCCCATGACCCGGCGCTGGCAGGCGAAATGGATGGCGGCCTCCAGGGCGCCCCGGGCGAGCCCCACGGCCTGGGCCCCGATCCAGGGCCGGGAGATGTTTAGGGTCTCCATGGCGAGCACGTAGCCGTCGTTCTTCTCGCCGATCCGGTCCGCGTCGTCCACCGGCACCCGATCGAAGTAGACCGAGGCCGTGGGGATGCCCCGCATGCCCAGGAGCCGGTTCGGGGGGCCCACCTTGACCCCCTCCCGGTCGGCCGGCACGAGGTAGGCGGCCACGTGCTTGAGGCCGGGCTCCCGGAAGTTCGCGAACACCACGTAGGAGTGGGCCTTTCCGGCGTTGGTGATGAGGTACTTGACCCCCGTGAGCCGGAAGCCGCCGTCTTGGTGGACCACCTCGCTTCGCATGTTGTAGGCGTCGGAACCCGAGGGGGGCTCGGTGAGGGCGAACCCCACCAGGTGGCCCGACCGGGCTACCCCGGTGAGCACCTCCTCCCGCCGGGGAAACTCGGGCCGCAGGACCACGGGCAGCACGCCCACGGCCTGGACGATCAGAAGGAGCGACAGCGCCCCCGAGTACCGGGCCACCTCCTCCACCACGGCCGCGAACTGCAGGTGGGAGAGCCCCAGACCCCCGAGCTCGGGGGGCACCTGGGCGGCCATGAGGCCGGCCTCCTGGTAGGCCCGCAGCACGTCCTCGGGGAACTCCGCGGTACGGTCCACCTCGGCGGCCCGCCGGGCCACGAGATCGAGCACCTCGCCGAACCGTTCCCGCACCCACGCCCGCGTTCCGTCCATCGGCGTACCTCCTCGAAAGAAGGGAATTCCGGGAGCCGCGCCGGTCCGTGGCGATTGCCGCACGCGTCCGTCTATTGGTTTGTTTCCTACCGCAAAGGTGAACGAGAAATCAAACGGGAGTTGGCGGGGGCGCCGAGGGGCTTCCGGCAAAGTGGGGCTAAGCGCCTTCAACGATTCACGATTTACGATTTCCGATTTACGGATCTCGATTCCCGGCTCCCACCCCCTAGCCCCCCGGTTGCCACGCCGGGGTCTCGGAGGGGGCAGGGTGGTCCGGCGCCTCCATCAGCGCGAGCGCCGTGTCCACCAGTTCCGCGCAACTGGGTTCGGCGTAGATGCTGGCCTCCAGGTGGGGCCGGTAGCGCTCGAGCACGCTCTGAAACGCCTGGCGGGAGAGGCGTCCCTTGCGGTAGAGCCGCCGCAGGTGGGCCCGGATCACGCCTGCGGCCTTCAGGCTTTGGTAGCCGGTGGGGTCGGCCCGGAAGCACCAGGCCTCCTCCCGGTCGATCAGGAACGCGAGCACCGCGTTGAGGGACAGTTCCTTGTACTCGGCAACCCTCGTCGGGTCGAGGGCCACCCGGGACTGGCTGAGGGCCTGACGGATGATGTCGTGCCAGCGCCGGAACCGGCCCATGAGGACCACGCTGTTGAAGATGACTTTGTTCGTCTGGAACGACAGCAGGGTGCGGCTCAGCACCGATTTCAGGAGTTCGTCGTTGTCCTGGTGCATCTCGCGACTGATGCGGTAGGGGATACGCCAGATCTCGTCGGGGGCGTGGGTATCGAACCGGACCTCCCAGTAGGTGTGGTTCATGGCCCGGGTGGGGAAGCTCAGGATCGTCTTGAACGGCACAAAGTAGTTGTGGGCCACGACGTCGGCGGCCAGGTGGGAGAGGTACCCCCACGCGAAGGCCTCCTGGCTCGGGCGCCGGGCCCGGGAGAGCACCTCGAGCCCCACGGTCCACCGGTGACAGTGGCGCAGGTAATGGGTGAGACGTTTGGCCACCACGATGTCGGCCGCGATGGAGCCGTAGAGGAAGTCCAGGGGGTGGGCTCGCAGGAGGGCCTGCAGAGCCGCCGGCAGGAGACCCAGGTGCTCGAGCACCCGGGTCCCGAGCTCCAGGTGGGTGGCCGGGCCCCAGGCGAGGCCCGCGGCCGGAAACACGAGGATCAGCGCGAAGGCCGCGGCGATCCGGGCGAAAACGGGCATGGACGACGGTTCCTGAGCGGGCGGCACACCGCCCGCGCGGTTCACTGGGTTCGGCAGGTCGGCGCGAAGTATAAAGCGGGTGTCCGGGGCGGTCAAAGCGGCCGCGGCCCGGCTTGACCCCCTTTCCCGGCCCCGACTAGAATCCCGCGCTTCCCGAAGCGTCTTTGCCCGCCGGCCGGGCGCGGCCGATTCGGCCCGGCGTCCGGATGGTTCGCGGCGCCACTGGCCGCCCTTCGCCCGGGCGGGGACGACGTCGTCACCAGCGCCCCCTGAAAAGCGGTCTGCCATGCCTGCCACCCCGTTTCGAGCCGATCTCACCACCCGCCTGGGTCCCCTGGAGCTTCGAAACCCGGTCATCACCGCGTCGGGCACGTTCGGGTACGGGGCGGAGTTCGCCCCCTACTGCGACCTGGGGCGGTTGGGGGGCATCGTGGTCAAGGGGCTGAGCCTGGAGCCCCGGCTCGGGAACCCGCCGCCCCGCATCGTGGAGACCCGCGCCGGCATGCTCAATGCGATCGGCCTCCAGAACGTGGGAGTCGAGGCCTTCGCCCGGGAGAAGATGCCGTTTCTGCGGGAGGTGGGCACCCCGGTCATCGCCAACTTCTTCGGAAACACGGTGGAGGAGTACGCCCGGTGCGCCGCGGCCCTCGACCGGGTCGAGGGCCTCGCGGCCCTCGAGGTGAACGTGTCGTGCCCCAACGTGAAGGCGGGGGGCATCGCGTTCGGCACCGACCCGGTCCTCCTCGGGCAGGTGGTGGAGGCGGTGCGCCGGGCGACCCGGTTGCCCCTCATCGTGAAGCTGAGCCCCAACGTGGCCGACATCCGGCCCCTGGCCGAGGCCGCGGTGGACGCGGGGGCCGACATCCTGAGCGTCATCAACACGATCCCGGCCATGGCCGTGGACCTGGAGCACCGGCGGCCCGCGCTCGCGAACGTGACCGGGGGGCTCTCGGGCCCCGCGATCAAGCCGGTGGCCCTCCGGATCGCCTGGGAGGTACTCCAGACCGTGGACGTGCCGGTGATCGGCATGGGGGGCATCTGGGACGCCCGGGACGCCCTGGAGTTCTTGTGCCTGGGGTGCCGGGCGGTGCAGGTGGGCACCGTGAACTTCGTAAAGCCCTGGGCCGCGGTGGAGATCGCCGACGGGATCGGCCGCTACCTGGACGATAGGGGCATCGGCCGGCTTTCGGAGTTCATCGGCACCTTCGAGGCGGGGCGATGAAGGGGCCGGGCCCGGGACCTTCCGAAACCCGGCGGTACTGCCGGTGGGTGGCCGACGACGAGCTGGCCCGCCGGTTCCACGACGAGGAGTGGGGCCGGGACCCGGGCACCGACCGGGCCTGGTTTGAGCTCCTGTGCCTCGAGGTGTTCCAGGCCGGTCTCTCCTGGCGGCTGGTGCTGCGGCGCCGGGAGGCGCTCCGGGAGGTTTTCGCTGGGTTCGAACCGGCGGTGCTCGCGGGCTGGACCGGGGCGGACATCGAACGGGCCCTGGGGGCCCCGGGCATGATTCGCAACCGCCGGAAGCTCGAGGCCGTGGTCCGAAACGCCGGGGCGTTTCTCGGCGTGCTCGCCGAGGACGGGTCCTTCGGGGCGTGGGTGGACGGCCTTCTGGCCGAAGGAGGGGAGGACGCCGTGGCCCGGGAGTTCCGGCGGCGGTTCCGGTTCCTGGGGCCCACGCTGGTCCGGAGCCTTCTGGAGAGCGCGGGCCGGTTGCCGCTGCCCCACGATCCGGACTGTTACGCGGCGGGGGGCGGGGGGTGAGGCTTCCGGGGTTCCGGCGGTTCAAACTGCCCACCCTGGGCCGGTGGATCGCCCTGAGCGCCCTGGTGGGCGCGGTGGCGGGAGCCGGCGCCATCGCCTTTTACTACGCCACGAATTTCGCCACCGAGTTCTTCCTCCACCACCTGGCCGGGTACGCGCCCCCCGAGGAGGGGGTGGCCGACGGGCCCCGGATCGACTCGCTCGCCATGCCGTTCCGGTGGGTTCTGGTGTTCATCCCGGCCCTGGGGGGCCTGGTGTCGGGGTGGCTCGTGTACACCTTCGCCCCCGAGGCCGAGGGCCACGGCACCGACGCCGCGATCGACGCGTTCCACAACAAGGGGGGCCTCATCCGGGCCCGGGTGCCGATCGTGAAGACCCTGGCCTCGGCCGTGACCATCGGCACGGGCGGCTCGGCCGGCCGGGAGGGCCCGATCGCCCAGATCGGAGCCGGGTTCGGCTCGTTCCTGGCCACCCGGCTCGGCCTCACCCCGGCCGACCGCCGGGTGCTCCTCCTGGCGGGCATGGCCGGGGGCATCGGCGCCACCTTCCGGGCCCCCCTGGGCGGGGCCCTGTTCGCCGTGGAGGTGCTCTACAAGAACCCCGAGTTCGAGCACGAGGGGCTCATCCCCTCGATCATCTCCTCGATCGTGGCGTATTCCCTCTTCGGCGCGGTCACGGGGTGGGAGCCCCTCCTCGACACCCCCCGGTTTCGGTTCGAGCACCCGCCCGAGCTCCTGGTGTTCCTGGGGCTCGCCGTGGCCTGCGCGCTCCTGGGCTGGGTGTACGTTCGGGTGTTCTACGGGCTTCGCGACGCCTTCGCCCGGCTCCGCATGCCGGCGGCTCTCAAACCGGTGATCGGGGGGCTGGCCCTGGGGGCGCTGGCCCTGGGGGTGCCCCAGGTGATCGGGTCGGGGTACGGGTGGATCCAGGCCGCGCTCCACGGCCGCATGGCCCTCTGGGTCATGCTCGTGGTGTGCCTGGCGAAGATCCTGGCCACGAGTTTCACGATCTCCTCGGGGGGATCGGGGGGCGTGTTCGCCCCGAGTCTCGTGATCGGGGCCATGCTGGGCGGCGCCTTCGGGCTCACGGCCGAGTCCCTGTTCCCCGCGCTGGTCCAGGACCCCCGGGCCTACGTGCTCGTGGGCATGGCCGGGTTTTTCGCCGGGGTCTCCAACACCCCGGTGGCGACGCTCATCATGGTGAGCGAGCTCACCGGAAACTACGGGCTCCTGGCGCCCCTCATGCTCGTGTCGGTGGCCGCCATGCTCACGGCCCGGGCGACCACGATCTACGAGAAGCAGGTGCCGGGCCGCGTGGATTCCCCGGCCCATCTGGGGGACCTGGTGGTGGACGTGCTCGAGGGCATCCGGGTGCGGGACCTGGAGGACCAGGGCCGCCGGCCCACCCCGGTCTCTGAGGACCTGCCGCTGCCCCAGATCCTGGAGTGCATCGCGGCCGCGGACACGGCCTACTACCCGGTGGTGGACGGCGAAGGCCGGATGACCGGGATCTTCTCGGTCAACGACATCCGCCGGATCCTGAACGAGGACCTGCCCCCGAACCTCGTGATCGCCCGGGACATCGCCGTGCCCCGGGTGATCACGGCCACCCCCGACGAGCCCCTCTCCCAGGTGCTCCGAAAGCTCTCGAGCCGGGGGCTCGAGGAGATCCCCGTGGTGGACCCGGCCGATCCGGGCCGGGTGCTCTACATGCTCTCGCGCCGGTCCGTGCTCGCCCGCTACACCCGGGAACTCGAGCACCGGAAGGGGGTGTACGCCGAGGCGTAGGGGAGGGGGGTCAAGAAACAAGGGAGCGCTGCCGATCCCAAGGGAGAGGACCCCTTTACGGGAAGGAGCGGCGGAACATGGTGCGACAGTGGCTGGTTCGGGCGGCGCTTCCGGTCGTGGCCCTGGTCGTGGCCGGCCCGGCTGGGGCGTGGGGGCTTTCGGGGCTAGAGTCCGTGCGGGTGGAGGTGGCCGCAGAGGAGGGCGCCGACCCGTTGGACGCCGAGGTGGAACTCCTGCGGGCGCTCCAGGAGGCTGGCGTTTCCGCCGGCGCCGCGGCGCGGGCCCGGCTGCGGCTCGACCTCGTGCCCGTGGACGGCGGTTGGTCGGCCGGCCTCGTCCTCACCCAGCCCCTGTGCCTGGAGCGCGATCCCCTGCAGTGCGCCGACCAGCCCACCTGGGTCGAGGTGGTCACCGACCGGGACGCGGCGGACCCGATCTCCCTCGTGGGAGAGGTGGCCGCGCGGTTCGTGGCGGCCTGGCGAAGAGCGAACCCGAGGGCCTCCGATTAGGCCGCTCCCTCCCTCACCTCCCGGGCCTTGCACTCGGCGCAGAGGTCCGGCTTCACCCACAGGCCCAGTTCGGCCATGAGCTGGGCCTCGCTGGTCCACAGGATGGGGCTCCCGCACCGGGCGCAGGGAACGTCCACGGGAGGGTGTTCCTTCAAGAACCCCTCGCAGCGGGGGCAGAGCCGCTCGGGTTCGGGCCGGCCCAGGCGCTCGTGGAGAAGCTGGTCGAACCGGGTGAAGGTCCAGGTGCCGTCGCACCCCTCCTGGCGGCACGGCACCTCCCGGTCGGCCAAGGCCTCGATCCGCTCCTGACAGCTCGGGCACAGCCGCCGGGGGGGCTTCCGGCCCCGCCGCAGGTCAGCCAGCTGCTGGGCCGCGGTGTAGGTCCAGGTGCCCGGGCACGCGTGCACCCGGCAGGGCATCTCCCGGTCGGCGAGGCCCTTCAGGTCTTCCTGGCACCGGGCGCACCGCCGGCGGGGCGGCTCGGTGCCCAGGCCTTTCCGCTCTGCCACGAGTTGGGCGAAGGCCGTCCAGGTCCAGGTGCCGTCGCAGCCCCGGACGGCGCAGACCACCTCCCGATCGGAGAGCTCCTTCAGCCGGTCCTGGCACGCGCGGCACAGGCGCTTCGGGGGCCTGCGGCCGGCCTTCCGGTCGAGAAGCTGCTCGAACCGGTTGTAGGGCACGGTGCCGTCGCAGCCCGGCACCCGGCACGGGAGTTCCCGGTCCGCGAGTTCCCGGAACTCCCGGTAGCACGCGGGGCACATGCGCTGGGGCGGCGGGCCGTCCCCGGCGGCCAGGCGTTCCTCCCCGCTCCACCGCCAGGTCCCGTCGCAGCCGGGTACCCGGCAGGGCACCTCCTGGGCCCCGGCCTCCTTGGCCTCCTCCCGGCACGCGGGGCACAGAAGCTCTCGGGGTTCGCGCCCTCGGACCTCCCAGACGAGTTGTTGGAACCGGGTTACCGTGACGGTGCCGTCGCAGCTCGGCCGGCTGCAGGGCCGCTCCTGGTCGGCGAGGTCCCGGTAGAGGGCCTCGCACCGGGCGCACATGCGGGGTCGGGGTTCCCGCTCCCCGCGCCGGAGGGCCTGAAGGACCTCCTCGGTCCTCTGGGTCCAGGTGTTCCGGCATCCCGGGACCCGGCAGGGGATCTCCCGGGGCTGCACGGCGGCGGTGAGAGAGACGCGCATGGTGAATCCCTCCCTGCCCTAACTCGAAGAGCCGGGCGGTTCGGTGATCCGGAGAAGGACGTCGGGCGATCCTGCTCCGCGTTGACGCTCCCCCGGGATCCGGAGCCGAAGCCCGGGCCGCGCCCCCGCGGGAATCCGCACCCGGAACCGCCGGATGCCCCCGGGGGCGGGGAGGGCGATCTCGATGGTTCCCCCTCTCTCTCGGGTTTCCCGGGGCACCGGCAGTTCGTACTCCAGCATGGCCCTCGGCTTCGGCCGAGGCAGGGCCGCCCGCACGAGCCGGCCCAGGAGGCCGGGTTTCCGGGGCAGCGCCTTTCGGAGTTTCGTCCGGGGCGTCTTCGGCGTTCGGGTTCCCGAAAGGGGCTGGAACAGACCGCCCAGCGGGCCGACAAACACGAATCCACCGAAGAACACCCCACCCCCGCCCCCGTGGAACACCCTCCGCAGGTACGCCTCGTCGAACCGAAGGCCCTGGCGTCCAAACTCCTGGGCCATCTGCCGGAACAGCGCCCCGAAGACGGGATGGGTGAACAGATCGCGAAAGAGATCCTCCGGCCGGAACCCGGGATCGAACTCCGGCCGGCCGCGGGCGCGGGCCTCGTCGTAGGCCCGCCGCCGGGCCGGGTCGCCGAGGACGGCGTAGGCCTCGGTCAGATCTTTGAACGCCTCCTCGGCCTCCCGGCTCCCGCCGTTGCGGTCGGGGTGGAGTTCGAAGGCCTTTCGCCGGTAGGCCCTGCGGATCTCCTCGGGGCCCGCCTCGGGCGGGACGCCCAGGATGGCGTAGTAGTCCTTCACGCCGAGTCGCCTCCCGGAGCGCACCTCGAAAAGAACTCGCGAAGGTGTTTCGCCGTCTCGTCCGGGTTCTCCAGGGGGGCCAGGTGGCCAGCCCTAGACACGACGGCCCATTGACCCTTCCGGGCGCGTGCGGCCATCTCTCGGGCCACCTCGGGCGGGGTCAGGGCGTCGTCGGCCCCCGCGAGGAACAGAAGGGGCCGATCGCACCGCTCCAGCACGTCCTCGTAAGAGCCCCGGTCCCGGATGGCCGCCACATCGCGGGCGAAGGCCTCGGGTCCCACGGCCTTGCCCATCTCGATCACGAGATCCTCCAGGGGACCGCCCAGGTGGTATGGGGCGAGCACGCTTGCGGCGAAGGTTCGAAGCACCTGGTCGAAAGCGCCCCGCCGGATGAGTTCGAGCACCTGGTCTCGTTTGGCCCGGCGTTCGGGGGTGTCGCCGAAGGCCGTGGTGTCCACGAGGGCTGCGGCCGCGACCCGCTCGGGCCAGCCGCGCAGTAGCTCAAAGGTGATGTACCCGCCCATGGAGAGCCCGGCCACGAAGGCCGAGGGGACGCCCAGTTCGTCGAGCACGTCCACGATGCGGGCGGCCGCCTCCCGCAGGCGTCCCGCCCCCCAGACCCTCGGGTACACCACACGCCACTCCGGGGCCAGCAACTGTCCCACCGGGCGCCACAGCCGCTCGTCACACCCCAGGCCCGGCACGAGCACGAGCACCGCTCCGTTTCCTTCGACGATCGCGTCCATGGGATATCACCGCTGGAAGGCTGGGAGGCTGGGACGCCAGAAGGCCAAAATCATTCCTGATACCTGCGTCGTCGCCTGACCCGATGGGGGCACTTCCCATGCGAAAAATTCAGCGGACGGAAGCCGGGAACCCCTTTCCCTCCGACTCCTGCCCCGGCGGTTCCGTTCAAGGAGTGTAGGGCCCCGCCGGGGCGTGAGGAGCCGAGTTCCCAGTCTTCAGACCGGAGACCGCCAACCGCCGTGACGGCTTTCAACCTACACGATCCCGGGCTAAGATTCCAAGACCACTGGCGTCTGCCCCGTTCCCAACGCCCGGAGGGTCCGATGGAACCGCTTCCGCTCCTACGTCCCGAGTTCCCCGCGCTGCTCGTCCCGGTGGCGGGCCGGATGGCCGTGGCGTTCGTCTGCGGAGCCCTGGTGGGTTCCGAGCGGGAGTGGAAGGGGAAGCCGGCCGGTCTCCGCACGAACATCCTGATCTGCCTGGGGGCGGCACTCTTCACCATGGGTTCGGAGTTCATGGCCAAGTTCGTGGCCCACGCACCCCAGGAGTCCACCCGGATCGCGGCCCAGATCGTGACCGGCGTGGGGTTCATCGGGGCCGGGGCGATCCTGCGGAGCGGCCGGGGCGTCGTGGGGCTCACCACGGCGGCCACCATCTGGCTCGTGGCCGCGATCGGGGTCGTGGTCGGGATGGGGTACTGGCTCGTGGGGCTCATCACGGCCGTGATGACCGTGGTGACCCTGGTGGCCCTCGGCCGGGTGGAAAAGCGGCTCATGGGACCGTGCGACATGCGCACGGTCGAGATCGAGTTGGGGCCGGACCGTCCGGTGACCCTGGCCCGCCTGGAGGCCATTTTGGAAAGCGCCCAGTGGCCCACCCGGGTGGACAAGATCGAGTCCCACGACGGGGGCACCCGAGTGCGGTTCACCTACTGCGCCCGCCACCCCTCCCACCGGGGGATCCTCTGGGACCTGGGCCAGATCCTGGAGTAAGGCCCGCGGCTACCTCTTCGGCGGCGCCTTCTCGATTTTGACCGCCGCCCGCATGCCCCGGTCGGCGTGGCCCGGGATCGTGCAGGTGAGGGGATAGGTGCCCGGGGTCACGGCCACGAAGAAAAGCCGCAGGGTCTGGCCGGGATAGACCTCGAACGAGGTGAACCGCCACGCCTTGGCCTCCACCACCTCGGGCACCTCGGCCTTGCGGGCGGCGATGGCCCGGAGGAAGTCGGGGGCGGCGAAGTAATGCTTCTCGCGGCCCTGATTCACGATTTCCAGGATGTACGGTTTGCCTTCGCGGAAGGAGAGCACCTGGGGCTCGAACCGGTATTCCGTCATCTCCAGCCGAACCGTCTCGGCCTGGGTCCAGTCGGCGGCCTCGACCCAGGGGGTCGGGTCCTTCACGTAGCCCAAAGGGGCGCACGCTCCCAGGGCCAAAAGGCCTGTCAGCCCGACGAGCCAACACCGCGGCTTTGCCATCTGACACTCCTCCCGTCTCAAGAACGCCATCCAGACCGCCGCGGTCCCCTTGGGGGTCCTGCGGCCCGAGGTCGAAGTCACTCGCCGCCTCGCCCCACCGGCCAAACGGCTCCTGGAAAACGGTTACGGGGGCGGCAGGGCCCAGGAACGCCGCTCCACGACCCGAACGGGCACCGGGCCGATGTCCTCGAACGCCCGGGCCGGAAGACATGACTCGAACACCTCTAGGGTGAGCACGTTTCCCCGGAGCTGGGGACAGTAAAAGGTCAGCACCACCCCGTCGATCCGGCCGCTTTCGTAGAGCCCGGTCACGGCCGGGCGAAGGGCCCGGGCCAGGCGGTGGGCGAAGGCGCCGAGGTCCCGACGGTCGAACCGGCGGAACGTGACCTTGGATTTCGCGAGCACCACCAGTTCCCCGGTGTCTCCCAGCCACACCCCGGCCACATAATACAGCTCCCCACAGCCGGCTTGGAAGCACAGCGTTTCGAGCGGCGCTGCCCAGCCCCCGAGCCGGGGATCGATGTACACCGGCTTCTGGCTGAACGCCGCCGCGGCCGTTCCCATCGCGAGCGAGGCAAAAACGATCCCCCAACGAATCCATCCCATGACCAAACGCCCCTCCCCCCGCTGCGGATTGGGCACACGTCTCCTTCATACCCCTTCTAGGCGGGAATGCAAGGCGGTGGGGGTTACCGCCCCAGGGACTCGGCCCAGCGGCAAAACCGGAGGGACCGGTAGGCCAGGGTCTCCCGGGCTTCCCACAGGGAAACGGACCGGAACGCCACCTCGTCGCCGGGAAGGGCCTGGGCCAGGGAGGGGAGGTCGGCGCGGATCACGGTGGCGATCTTGGGGTAGCCGCCGACCGTCTGACGGTCGGCCAGGAGCACGATGGGCCGGCCGTGGGCGGGCACCTGCACGGCGCCCCAGGCGATGCCGTCGGAGAGGATGTCGGCCGGGCCCGAGTGCTCGATGGCCGGACCGTCGAGCCGGTAGCCCATCCGGTCGGCCTGGGCCGACACGACATACCGCGAACCCAGAAACGTCGAGATGCCCCGGTCGGTAAACCGATCGGCCTGGGGCCCGAGGACCGAGCGCAGGAGCAGGGGCCCGGAAGGTGGGCGGGGAAGGAACTCGTCCGGCGCCCTTGCCCCGGTTTTCCACGTCCGGCGGTGCTCCCCTCTGGGCACCGGCAGTTCGTCTCCCGGGGCGAGGGGCCGGCCGTCGAGGCCCCCGAGCCGGGCGGGCAGGTACGTGGACCGGCTGCCCAGCACCTCGGGCACCGCGATCCCCCCCGCCAGCGCAAGGTAGGCCCGGCAGCCCCACCGCCGCCCCGCCGTGCGCAGCCTCGCCCCGGGGGCGGCCCGAAACGAAGTGCCGGGCGCGAGCGGCACCCCGTCGAGTTCGAATCCCAGGTCCGCCCCGGACACCGCCGCCGGGGTTTCCACGAGGAACTCCGCCTCGAACCCGCCCAGGGTGATCTCGAGGGCGGCCGCGCTGGGATTGTTCCCCGCGAGGACGTTCGCCACCGCCAGGGAAAGGGGATCCATGGCGCCCGACACCGGGACCCCCAGGTGCTCGCAGCCCCGCCGTCCCGCGTCCTGGACCGTGGCCAGGGGGCCCGGCCGGAGGATCCGGAGGGCCGGCCGCACGCTCACGCTTCCGCCTCCCGCAGGCGAAAGAATTCCGCCTCGTCGATGGGCCGGAATCGCACGCCCATGCCCGGAAGGGCCCGGGCCGGCGGGTGGCGGCCGGGATCGAACATCCGAAGCGGCGTGCGGCCGATGATCTGCCAGCCCCCCGGGGTGTCGAGGGAGTAGACCCCGGTCTGGGGCCCGGCGATGCCCACGGACCCGGCGGGGACCCGGGTGCGGGGTTCCCGCCGGCGGGGAGTGTGGAGCCGGGGGTCGAGGCCACCGAGGAACAAAAAGCCCGGGGTGAAGCCCAAAAGATACACCCGGTACATGGGCGCGGCATGGAGTTCCACGGCCTCCCGGGGGCTGAGCCCGTGGACCCGGGCCACCTCGTCGAGATCGGGGCCGTACTCCCCGCCGTAGCACACCGGGATCTCCACCACCTCGGCGGGGGACGCCTGGGAGTCGGGCTCGGGAAGGCGGGCGTAGGCCTCCTCGATCCGAAGACACAGGGCCTCGAAGGAGACCCGCAAGGGATCGTACTCCACGAACACGGAGCGGTAGGTGGGCACCCGGGCCAGAACCCCGGGAACCGCCTCCAGGGTCTTCGTCAGCCCGAGCACCCGCTCGTGGATCGCCGGCGAGATGGCGTCGCCCACCTCGGCCGTGAGGGCCGTCTCCCCGCAGGGAAGGATCCGGGGTTTGGGCCAGGGCCGGCTCACCGGGAGGTTTCCTCCCCAACCACGGCGGCCAGCGGCTCCACCCGGACCCCGGCGGCCTCCAGGGCCGTCCGGACCCGGCGGGCGAACTCCGCCGCCCCGGGGCTGTCGCCGTGGATGCAGAAGGAGTCGGCCTCGATCGGGATGTCTTCTCCGTCGAGGGTGTGGACCCGGCGCTCGAGGCACATGCGAACGGCCCGGCGGGTGACCTCCTCGGGATCCTGCAACACCGACCCCGGCACCGACCGGGGCACAAGGGTCCCGTCGGCCCGGTAGGCCCGGTCCAGGAACGCCTCCCGGGCCACCCGGAGGCCGGCTCCGCGACCCGCCCGCTCGAGTTCCGAGCCGGCCAGGGCCAGGAGGATCAGCCCCGAACCGGCGTCCCGGACCGCCTCGGCCACGGCCGCTGCGAGCTCGGCGTCCACCGCCGCCCGGTTGTACAGGGCGCCGTGGGGTTTCACGTGCTGGAGCCGAAGGCCCCGGGCCCGGGCGAACCCCTCTAGGGCGCCCACCTGGTAGAGCACCCAGTCGTACACCTCCTCCGGCGCGGCCTCGATGCCCCGCCGGCCGAACCCCAGGAGATCCGGGTACCCCGGATGGGCCCCCGGGGCCACCCCGCGGTCCGCGCACAGGGCCACGGTGCGCCGCATCACGTGGGGGTCCCCCGCGTGGAACCCGCAGGCGATGTTGGCCGAGGTCACGACCTCCATGAGTTGCTCGTCGTCCCCCTTGCGGTACGCCCCGAACGACTCCCCCATGTCGGCGTTGAGGTCGATTCGGATTGCCATGACCCGCTCCTTCCTTCAAAGGCCGAGGTAGGCCGCCCGAAGCCGCTCGTCGTCCAGGAGTTCCCGGCCCGGCCCCTCCACCACGATGCGGCCGGACTGGATCGCGTATCCCCGGTCCGACAGCTCCAGCGCCTCCCGCACGGTCTGCTCCACCAGCAGGATCGTGACCCCTTGCGTCTTGAGCGCGGCGACGGTCTCCAAGACCTCGTCCACCAGCTTGGGGGCAAGACCCAGAGAGGGCTCGTCGAGCATCAGGACCTTGGGGTCCGACATGAGCCCCCGGCCGATGGCCACCATCTGCTGCTCGCCTCCCGACAGGGTCGCCGCGGCCTGGTCCCGGCGCTCCCGCAACCGCGGGAACAGATCGTACACCCGGTCCAGGGAGGCCCGGATCTTGGCCTCGTCGCGCACGACATAGGCCCCGAGCTTCAGATTCTCCTCCACCGAGAGGGGACCGAACAGCATGCGTCCCTCCGGCACGTACACGATGCCGAGCCGGACGATCTCCTCGGTGGGGAGGCCCACGATGTTCCGGCCCTCGAACCGCACCTCGCCCTCCGCCACCGGCGCCGCCCCCATGATTGCTTTGAGCAGTGTGGACTTCCCCGCCCCGTTGGCCCCTACCACGCAGACGGTTTCGCCCCGTTGGACGACGAGATCGACGCCGTGGAGCACGGTGAGCTTCCCGTACCGGACCACAAGGCCCCGCACCTCGAGCAGGGGGGCGCTCATGACGGAGCTCCCTCGAGATACCGGGCGGCGTACTTCTCCCCCAGATAGGCCCGGATCACGGCGGGGTCGTGGGCCACCTCCTCCGGGGGGCCCTGGGCGATCACGCGGCCGGAGTCCAAAACGAGAACCCGGTGGCTCAGATTCATCACGAGCTCCATCACGTGCTCGATCACGATGAGGGTGACCCCCAGTTCCTGGTGCACGTGGCGGATGGCGCCCATGAGATCCTGGATCTCCCCGGGATTCAACCCCGCGGCCACCTCGTCCAGGAGCAGCAGCCTGGGCTCCGTGCCGAGCGCCGTCGCGAGGGCCACGGTTTTCTGCCCGGCCACCGGCAGATCCCGGATCGGGGTACCGGCCAGGTCGGCAAGCCCCAGAAAGGACAGGAGTTCCCCGGCCTTCGCCCGTGCCTTCGAGGGGGAGGCGGTGCGGGCGAAGCACCCCACCATCACGGTTTCCAGCACCGAGAGGTCGCCCGTGGCCACGAAGTTCTGGAAAGTGCGGGCGATCCCGAGGCGGGCGATCTTGTGGGGCGGAAGCCCGGTGATGTCCCGCCCGTCGAACCGCACGGTGCCCCGGTCGGGTTTGTGAAACCCGGTGAGGCAGTGGAACAGGGTGGTCTTGCCGGCGCCGTTGGGGCCGATGAGCCCCAGGATCTCCCCTTCCCCGAGGTCGAAGGAGACGTCCTCGTTCGCCCGCAGGCCCCCGAACTCCTTCGTGAGGTTCCGGACCTCCAGGAGCGGCCTCATCCGGCGGTCTCCCGTTTTGCGCGGTAGCGCTCCACCAACCCCCAGATGCCCCGGGGTTCCACGGCCGAGACCACCATGATGATGAGGGCGTAGAGAATCAGGTCCATCCCCACCAGGCCGGCCCGGGCGCCGAACCACTCCTTGAAGTAGCTCTTCAAGGGGATCAGGATGCCCGCCCCGATGATGGGGCCCCAGAGCGACCCGGCGCCCCCGAGCATCGCCATGAGCGCGATCAGGATCGAGAGATCCAGGCTCATGGTGTCCTCGGGTTCGATGTTCTTGATGTAGCAGGCGTGGAACGAGCCCACCAGGCTCACGAAGGCGGTGGCGATGGCGTAGGTCTTCACCTTGGCCCAGTGGACGTCGATCCCCAGCGACCGCGCCATGTCCTCGTTGTCCTTGATGAGCCGAAGTTGGTAGCCGAGCCGGGACTTGCGAAACGCGTTCATGTAGAGGACCCCGGCGAAGAAAAACGCTAGGATCACGTAGTAGTAGTAGACGTCATCCTTGAAGATCAGGTGCCAGAAATCCGGGGTGTCGAACCGGTGGGCCGGGATCTCGAGCCCCCGGGCCGCCCCCACGAAGTCCCACACCTCGAAAAGATCTTTGAGAACCAGCGACGCCGCGATCGTGGCGATGGCAAAGTAGTGCCCCTTGAGCCGGAACAGGGGGTAGCCGATGGCGAACGACCACAGAACCGAGAACCCCATGCCCACGGGCATCGACACCCAGAAGGGCACGTCCCAGCGCACGAGGCACACGGCGGTGGTGTAGGCCCCGATCCCCACGTACTGGGCCTTGCCCAGGTCCACCTGGCCGCCGTAGCCGCCGATAGTGTTCCAGCCCATCCCGTAGAGGGAGAACATCAAAAACTGGATCATCGTGGCCATGGCGAACGACGACGCCGGCAGGAGCGGGAACGCCAGCAGGAACACCGCCACCAGCCGGGAGACCCAGCGTTCAGCGGGCCGGAAATCCGAAAAATCGAGGGCCGCCCTCAGAGCTTCCATCCGAACAACCCCCGCGGGCGGACGATCATGATGACGAAGTAGGCCAGGTACACGAAGGTGTACTTAAACGAGGTGATGGGCACGTCGAGCATCCACTCCCACTCGGTGGCGTAGGACACGAAATCCCAGATCCCCGGGATCTCCATGATCAAGCCGACGACGATCCCGGCGGCCAGCGCCCCCGGCACGCTCCCGAACCCGCCGAGGGCCACGATGGTGAACGCGATCATCGTGAACAGGAGCCCCACGTAGGGGTTCACAGACCAGAAATTCACGATGAGGGCGCCCGCGATCGTCACGGTGGCGCCCCCGATGCCCCAGGCCAGCGCGTTCATGCGCTCGGTGGGAATCCCCATGTACCGGGCGGCCTGGGCGTTGAGCGCGGTGGCGGTGAGCGCTTTGCCCAGCCGGGTCCGGTTCATGAGGAGCCACACGGCGGCGAACGAGACCACCGAGAGCGCGGCGGCGGCGAGTTTGGTCGCGGGTACGATCACACCCATGCCGAAATCCACGCTTTTCCCCACCAGAAGCCCGGTGTGGACCCCCCGGTCCTCGGACCCGAAAAAGAGGAGGGCCAGGTTGCGCAGAAAGAGCATCAGACCGAAGGTGCCGAGGAGTTGGGCCACCATGGGGCCGCGCAGGAGAAACCGGACGAACCCCCAGTAGCACGCGATCCCCAGGAGATAGCCCACGGCCGCGGCCACCGGGATGCCCATCAGGGGATCGAGCCCGGTGGCATCCGCGGTGAGCAGCCCGGTGTACATCCCCAGCATCAGGAACTCGCCGTGGGCGAAGTTCACGATGTCCATGACCCCGAAGATGATGGTGAGGCCGAGCGCCACCAAAGCCAGCACCATGCCCAGCAGGACGCCGGCCACCAGAGAGCTGATCAAAATGTCCATGGGCTACGCCGGTGCGAGGGCGGGAGACCGCCGGGCACCCCGGCGGTCTCCACGGGGTTGGGGCCCTACTTCCAGCCCGGGAAGGGGTAGATCATGTCGGCCGTCGCCAGGTCAAACGGGTAGACGATCTCGAGGGTGATCTCCCCCTTGTCGTTCTTCTGGTACTGGCCGATGAGGCCCGATCCGAGGACGTTCTGCCCCATCTCGGAGCCGGTGTTCTCGAAATCGATGCCGGCCCAGGGCACCACGAGCTCGGAGCCCGGGATCACGATCTCGTTGGCGGCCTTCTGGATGGCCTTGGGGTCGGTGGACCCGGCCTTGTTGAGCACGTGGTACCAGGCCTGAAGGCCGGTGAACGCCCGGGCCGAGGCCCCGCCCAGGTCGTGGCCGGTGCGCTCCTTGTAGAGCTTGTTCACCTGGCCGGCCACCTTCTTCACCTCGGCGACCTTGGGCAGGAACACCGTGCGGGTCAGCA
The DNA here is from genome assembly GCF_054681715.1 of Deferrisoma sp. NCBI lineage: Bacteria > Pseudomonadati > Thermodesulfobacteriota > Deferrisomatia > Deferrisomatales > Deferrisomataceae > Deferrisoma > Deferrisoma sp. Next base: position 4,435 of record NZ_BAAHFQ010000028.1, on the reverse strand, counting down.
CGCCCACGATGTCGTCTTTGAGGGTTTCGCGGAACTCGGGCTTCTCGAACCCGGCGTCCTGGCCCCAGATCACCTTGGGCGCGGCCCGCTGGGCCTTGAGGGTTTTGACCATGAGGATCGCGTCCGAGGTGTACGAGGCGAACAGATACACCCCGGCCCGGGACGCCTTGAGGGAGCGCACCTCGCTCGACAGGTCGGCCGACTTGGCCGCGTACAGGATGGACTTTCGCACCTTGAACCCGTACTCCTTGGCGAGTTCCTCGATCAGCCCGGACACGTGGGAGCCCCATTCCGTCTTTTCGCAGGCCGAGGCGATGGTCCCGATCTCGTCCTTCGGGACCGCGGGCACGCCCCGCACCTTGCCCTCGGTCAGGCCTTTCAGGAGCTCGAACAGGTCCTTCGTGAACCAGCGGTCGTGGGGGGTGGTGCGCCAGAACCACTTGAACCCGCGCTCCGTCAAGGCCGGCGACGTGGACGAGCCGTTGATCATGGGCACCCCGTACTGCTCGCACACCGCGCTCACGGTCTTCGTGACCGAGCTGTGGTAGCACCCCAGGATTCCGTCCACCTTGTCGTCAAGGATGAGCTTCTTGGCGAGGTCCGCGCCCAGGGTGGGGTTGCCCTCGTGGTCGCGGATCAGCAGTTCGATCTTCGCCCCTCCGAGGCCGGGGATGCCCGCGGATTTCGCCATCTCCATGTCGATCCCGGGCATCACGTTGTTGATGATCTCGGCGGCGAGTTCCACCCCGGCACGGAGCTCCCGGCCGGCCGCCGCCGCTCCGCCCGTGAGCGGGTAGATCACCCCGATCTTGACCACCTTGCCGGCCGCCCGGGCCGGTGCAGCCCAAAGGGGCGCGAGGACCAGGGCCGCCGATACCACGAGGATCGAGAAGAGCGTTCGGGTTCTCATGTCCTCCTCTCCTTTCCGGCGCAGCGCGCCGCGTTCCGTGGGGGCAACAGGGACCCGCCCGAACCCACCGGCGGTCAAAAGACCGCCCACTCCCGGTCCATCCGGTCGGTCACCAGCATGCAGCCCGGCGCGTGGGTGATGGCGAGCTCGGGCCGGGCGTTTCGCAGCGCCACCTGGGGCGTGACCCCGCAGGCCCAGAACACCGGGACCTCCCCCTCCCGGATGTCCACCGGGTCCCCGAAGTCGGGGCGGGAGAGATCGGTGATGCCGAGGCCCGCCGGGTCGCCCACGCGGACCGGGGCCCCGTGGACCCCGGGGAACCGGGAGGTGATCTGGACCGCCCTCGGCACGAGGTCCGCGGGAATGGGCCGCATGGTGACCACGAGGTTTCCCCGGAACCGGCCCGCGGGTTCGCAGGGGATGCCCGTTTCGTACATGGGCACGTTCCGGCCCATCTCGACGTGCCGCACCGGGACACCGGCTTCCAGCAGGGCCGACTCGAAGGTGAAACTACACCCCAGGAGGAAGGTCACGAGGTCGTCCCGCCAGACATCGCGGACGTTCGGGACCTCGTGGACCTCGTCCCCCCGGAACACCCGGTACCGGGGGCAGTCGGTCCGCACATCCGCGCCGGGGGCCAGGTAGCGCGGCTCGGTTTGCCCGGGTTCGAGCACCTCGAGCACGGGGCAGGGTTTGGGGTTTCGCTGGCAGAAGAGGAAGAACTCGAACGCCCAGGCCGCGGGCACGGTGACCAGGTTCACCTGGGTGTGGCCGGGGCACAGGCCCGCGGTGGAGCCGGTCCACTCGCCGGACCGGCAGAGCCGGCGAAGTTCCCGGGGGGAGTTGGGGGTGGCCGAGCGTGTCACGGAACCCTTCCGGTCGGGGCGGGGGAAGGACGCGCCCCATTCATGACAGACGAAGGAGGTGCTGTCAAGAAACGCAGTTTGACTGGGGCGCGACGGCCCTCCCGCCGATCGGGGGCGACCGCGCCCCGCGATGTGTGATAGGATTCACAGCTCGGGGTGACGGACGCGGCCGGAGCCTATGTCGTCACCCGCAACGGACGAAGCAGCGACCCGTCGGTCGCGCCCGGACCGCGGCGGGAAGAAGAAAGAGCTTTACAAGACCGACCAGTCGGGAGTGATCCGCCCATGGAACTCTTCACGAAAGCCGCCCATCTCACGGCCCTGATCGCCTACGTTCTGGGCGCCCTCCTGTGCGCGGCCGCCCGGGAACGGAGGAACTCGGTCGGGAAGGTCGGCCTCGGTGCGGCCGTGCTGGGGTGGCTCGTTCAAGCTGGGCTCCTGGGGGTTCGGTGGGGGAAGGCCGGGTATCTGCCGGTCACGGGGCTCTTCTCCACGCTTCACTTTCTGGCCCTGTGGCTCGTGGGCATGGCGCTCTATTTCGCCTGGCGGTACCGGGCCCGGGACCTTCTGCCCGGGGCCCTCGGGCTCGGGGCGGCGGCCCTGTGGGGCGCCTCGTACGGATCCATGGACCTCCAGCCCCTGAGCCCCGCGCTCGACACCCCGCTCTTTCTGATCCACGTGGCTACCTCGTTTGCGGCCTACGGGCTCTTCGGACTCGCCGCGCTCGTTGGCGCCTACCGGGCCCTGGGGCTTTCGGGGTCCGGCCTGGGGGAGGAGCGCCGGATGCTCGACGAGTCCCTGTACCTGGGGTATCTCCTGTTCACCTGGTGCATGGTGGCCGGGAGCCTGTGGGCCTACCTGGCCTGGGGGTCCTACTGGACCTGGCGGATCAAGGGGCTGTGGTCCACGATCGTGTGGTTCTTCTACTCGGCCGTCATCCACGTGCGCCACCGGCCGGCCTGGCAGGGGTGGCGGCTCAACGCGCTCACCATCGGCGGGTTCGGCCTGGTGCTCTTCACCTTCCTCGGGCTCGGGCTTCTGTTCGAGACCTCCCACCCGTTGCGGTAGGGGGAAAGGGCACCACGGAGGACACGGAGGACACGGAGGGGTGAAGGGGGAGCTTCCGGTTCGGACCTGAGCGAAGACCGACGACCGCAGGCCGATGACCGGAGTTTGTTTCACCCGGAGGGCACGGAGGACACGGAGACAAGGGGCGTGAAGGGTCTGCTCCCTCCCGCGGGGCAGGCGGTGACGTTGGCCTTTGAAGGCTTTTGGCCGCCTAGCCGCCAAGCAGCCCAGCCGCCCAGCGGAACTCCCATCAAAGGAGCATCATCGTGAAACGCCTGCTCCAGAGCCTTTGGAACCTCGCCGTGGCTCCGGGCACGTTTGTGGTGCTGAGCGTGCTGTGGTGCCTGGACCTCGCGGCGGGGTCGATCCTCGCGTACCGGGCCGATCCCCGGTTCTGGATGAAGATGGACGCCGTGCCCTTCAACGTGTGGCTCCGGGAGGCGGCCCCGGCCCAGTGGCCCGGTTCGTGGTGGGTGTACGGCCTCGTCGTTCTGACCTACCTCGTGGTCGCGAGCCTCGTCCTGTGCACCCTGAACTGGTTCTGGCGGCGGCGCCGGGGGGTGCGAGGGCTCGCGGAGGTCCTCGTGCACCTGGGATTTTTGCTCATCTTCGTCGGGTTCGTGCTGGGGAGCGGGTTCGGGGCTCGGGCCCAGGGACTGCGGGTGCCGGTGGGGGGGGAGGCCGAGGCAGCGGGAACGCCCTACCGCCTCCGGGTCGAGGCCGTGGAGCCGGTGCCCGGACCGGACGGGAGGCCCTGGGACGTGCAGACCCGGGTCAGCCTGTGGCAGGGGGAGGCCAAGGTGGCGGAGGGTGCGGTGCGCACGAACCATCCCCTGATCCACGGGACCACCGTGGTGTATCCCCAGGGGGTGCAGACCGTGGTGCGGGGCGCCCGGGTGGCCACCACCCGGGGCACGGCGGAGGTTTCGGTGGGAGGGGAGGTGGAACTGGCCCCGGGGTTGCGGCTCGCCGCGGTGGGCGCCCTGAGCCCGGGAAAGCGGTGGGGCCCGTATTTTGGCCCGGGGGTGCTCGTGGAGGTGCGCGCGGGCGGCGGTGCCGCGGGCCGGGTCTTCCTTGCTCCGGGCATGGGACCGACCCGGGTGGGGGACCTGGGGCTTCGGCTCGTGGACCTGGATCTCGAGCCCAACGGCGTGTACAACGTGCACCAGGACCCAGGAGTATGGTTCGTGCTGGTGGGCGCCGTCCTTCTGACCCTGGGCACGATCTGGGCCGCCGCGCTCTACTTCGCCCACCGGTCCCTGACCCCGGCCTAGCTCCCTTGGCGTTTAGCAAGAGATGTGAAGTATTGTTGCAGAAGAGCAGAAGAGCCTTGTGCTTTTTGCTTCCTAGCTTCCTAGCCTTCTAGCTTTCTAGCCGAAAGGAGCCACTCCCATGACCCATCTCGACAAAGGAAAGTTCGCGAAGAAGCATCCCCCGGAGCGAAAGCCCAGGCCCGAGGTGGCCGAGGCGGTGCGGAAGCGGGCCGAGGGAGGGGAGATCGCGTGCGCGGCGGCGTTCGCCGTGGCCGAGGAGTGCGGGGCGACACCGGCGGAGGTGGGGCTCGCCATCGACCTCCAGGAGATCTCGATCG
>NZ_BAAHFQ010000027.1:0-29162 GCF_054681715.1 Deferrisoma sp. | reverse complement strand
TGGAGGAGAAGGGCATCGGCCGGGGCACCGTGAACTACCGGCTCCGGGACTGGGGCATCTCGCGCCAGCGGTACTGGGGGGCGCCGATCCCGGTCGTCCACTGCGAGAGCTGCGGCATCGTGCCCGTGCCCGAGAAGGACCTGCCCGTGGTGCTCCCCGAGGATGTGGAGTTCCCCGAGGGCCGGGTGCTCCCCCTCGCCGAGATCCCCTCGTTCTACGAGACCACCTGCCCCGCCTGCGGCCGGCCGGCCCGCCGGGAAACGGACACCATGGACACCTTCGTGGAGAGTTCGTGGTACTTCGCCCGGTACACCTGCGCCGACTACGACGAGGGCATGCTCGACCCCGAGCGGGTCCACTACTGGATGCCGGTGGACCAGTACATCGGCGGCATCGAGCACGCGGTGCTCCACCTGCTCTACTCCCGGTTCTACACTAAGGTGCTGCGGGACCTGGGGCTTCTGCGCGTGGACGAGCCGTTCACGAACCTCCTGACCCAGGGCATGGTCTGCATGGAGACCCAGCGGTGCCCCACCCACGGGTGGCTCCTGCCCGAGGAGGCCGAGGGCGGCCGGTGCAAGGCCTGCGGCGCCGAGGTGGTGCGGGGCCGGGTCGAGAAGATGAGCAAGTCCAAGAAGAACGTGGTGGACCCGGAGCACCTGATCGCCCGCTACGGCGCCGACACGGCGCGGCTGTTTAGCCTGTTCGCCGCGCCGCCGGAAAAGGACCTGGAGTGGAGCGAGGAGGGCGTGGAGGGCGCCTACCGGTTCCTGCGCCGGGTGTGGCGGCTTGTGGCCGAGAACGCCGACTGGCTGCGGGAGACCGAACCGTTCGCGGGCGGCGACCTCGAGGGCCCGGCCCGGGCGCTCCGGCGAAAGGCCCACGAGACGCTCCAGAAGGTCACGGCCGACATCGAGGACCGGTTCCACTTCAATACGGCCATCGCCGCCACGATGGAGCTCGTGAACGAGATGGCCTCGTTCGAGCCGAAAACCGATGTGGACCGGCGGGTGTACCGGGAGGCCGTGGATCTTCTGTTGCTGATGCTCGCGCCCATGGTGCCCCACCTGGCCGAGGAGCTCTGGGAGGGGCTGGGCCACGACACCCCCTTGAGCGACGCGGCCTGGCCCGAGGTGGACCCGGCGGCCCTGGTGCGCGACCTCATCACGGTGGTGGTCCAGGTGAACGGGAAGCTCCGGGGCCGGATCGAGGTGGCGCCCGACGCCGACGAGGCGGCCGTCCGGGAGGCCGCGCTCGCCGACGAGAACGTGCGAAACCACGTGGAAGGGAAGACCCTGGTCAAGACCGTATGGGTGCCCGGCCGGCTGGTGAACCTGGTCGTGCGGTGAGGCGGGCGGCGGCCCTTCTGGCGCTGGGCCTCCTCGTCGGGTGCGGGTACCGGTGGGGCCCCCCCGCCGGCCCCGTGGAGCTCCGGATCGCGCCGGTGGACGACCGGGGTGCCGAGCCCCTGTTCGGCGCCCGGCTGGCCCGGGCTCTGGCCGAGGAGGCGACGGCGTGGGGCGGGCTCCGGCTCGCCGGGGAGGACGCGGCCCTGGTGCTTCGCACCCGGGTGGACGAGGTGACGGAGTCCGGCTCGGCCTACGCCGCCGGGGGGCTCGTGGAGTACCGGGTGGCGGCCCGGGTCACGGCCACGGTGGCCCGGCCCTCGGGGGAGGTGCTCTGGCGCGGCGCGCTCGAGGAGGACCGGGAGTTCGCGGCCGGCGCCAACGTGGGGTCCACGGAGCGGGCCAAGGAGGAGGCCCTGGGGCTTCTGGCGGGGGACCTCGCCCGGGACCTCCTGCGAAGGGTGTCGCTCGTGGCCGCGGAGGCGATGCCGTGAGCCCGGCGCCGGTCGTCTGCCTCGTGGGCGGCGAACTGTTCCTGGTCCGCCGGGAGCTCGCCCGCCTCGAGGCCGAGGTGCTGGCCGGGGGCGATCCGGGGCTCAACCGGGAGGTGTTCACGGCGCCGGACGCGACGCCGGGCCAGGTGGTGGCCGCGGCCCAGACCCTGCCGTTTCTGGGGGGGCGACGGTTGGTGGTGGCGCGCGACGCCCACCGGTGGCCGGCCGCGGCCTGGGACCCCCTGGTGGCGTACCTCGAGCGGCCGAACCCCAGCACCTGCCTGGTGATCGTGGCCGAGACGATCGACCGCCGCACCAAGGCGGGAAAGCGGCTCCTGGAGGCGGCCGAGGTGATCCCCTGCGAGCGCCCCAAGGAGGCCGAGGTGCCCCGGTGGGTCGAGCGGCTGGCGAAGGAGGAGGGGTTGCGGCTCGACGCCCGGGTGGCCGCGGCCCTGGCGCTTCGGGTGGGGCCCGACCTGGAGCAGCTCCACCAGGAGGTCCAAAAGCTCCGGGCGTTCGCCGGCGACGGCGGCGCGGTGGGCCTGGACGACCTGGAGCGGCTGGTCGGCGACAACCGCGAGGCCTCCGTGTTCGCCCTGTGCGACGCCCTGGGGCTGCGGAAGCTGGGGGACGCGGTGGGGGCGCTGCGGAGCCTCCTGGGCATGGGGGAGCCGCCGGTGCGGCTCCTCTACATGATCGTCCGCCATTTCCGGCACCTCTGGATGGCCCGGGAGCTCCTGGACCGCGGAGGGCGGGTCTCCCGGAGCGAGGCGGCGAAGGCCCTGGGGGCCCACCCCTTCGTGGCCGCGAAGGCCCTGGAGCAGGCCCGGGGGTGGCGGGAGCCGGAGCTCCGGCGGGTGTTCCTCGACCTCGTCCGGGCCGACCTGGCCCTCAAGACCGGGGGCGGGCCGGAGGTGTTGGAGGCCCTCGCCCTGGGCCTGTGCGGCCGGGGGGAGACGCAAGCGATCCGCCGCGGCCGCGGGCGGTGAGTCTGCCTTGGGGGAAACCACGGAGGACACGGAGCCTGGGAGGGGGCCGCCCCAGGGTTCCGGGCCCACGGCCGCCCCCCGGAGCGGTGGAACCGCCCGCCCGTTCTGCGACGCCGGTGCTCGGCCTGCAGGCGACCGAACGGCCGAAGGGGGGTTCCGGGTTTGACGGCCCGGGGCGAATGGGGTACGAGGGGCGGGGAAGGGCGCCGGTGGGCCCACCGGGGGGGCACCGACCGGAAGCCGGAGACCGTCGGCCGGACGACCGAAATTCTTTCGAAGGAGGTGGCACCATGGAGCTCTACGAAGCGATCCGCGGACGCCGTTCCATCCGGAAGTACAAGCCCGATCCCGTGCCCCAGGAGGTGCTCGACCGCCTGCTCGAGGCGGCCCAGTGGGCGCCCAGTTGGGCCCACACCCAGTGCGCCGAGGTCGTGGTGGTTTCGGACCCGGCGGTGAAGGAGGCGTTGCAGCAGACGCTCCCGCCCTCGAACCCGGCGTACAAGGCCATGGTGGAGGCCCCCCTGGTGGTGGCGTTTTGCGGCCAGACCGGCCGGGCCGGGTTCTACAAGGGCAAGGCGGCGACCCCCCGGGGCGATTGGTTCATGTTCGACGTGGCGCTCGCGATGCAGAACTTCATGCTGGCCGCCCACGCCGAGGGCTTGGGGACCGTGTGCATCGGGCTCTTCGACCCGGCGGCCGCGGCCAAGGCGCTCGGGGCGCCGCCGGGCATCGAGGTGGTGGCCCTGACCCCGCTGGGCTACCCCGCGGCCGAGGCCAAGGTGCCGCCCCGGAAGCCCCGGGAGGACTTCGTGCGCTGGAACCGGTACTCGGGCGGCTGAGGCGGCGAGCCCAAGCGTGGACTCCAGACCCGGGCCCCGTGGGGCCCGGGCTTTTTCCGCAGCGGGCGTTGGGGTGGGATGAACCCTCCCGGGGAAACCAGGGGGCCGGGGCCCTACGGCGGGTATGACGACGGTGAGGTTAGGAATACCTTCAAGAGTATTGCCTGAGGCGGGTGGGGGACTGGTTCCGGCCGGGTGCGAGTGCGGCACCCTTTTCGCCGCGCCCTCGCATGCCGTCGCAGGGTCGGCAGATCGGAGCGCCGGCAGCGGAAGTTCTTGAACTTCCAAAGCAATCCAAGCCTGGTGAGGCGCGGCGAGGTGAGGGGCCGCACCCGGCTTTCCACCAGCCCCCCACCCGCGGGTTTCCGTAGCAACGACGGGGCTCCGACAATACTTTGGTTGGCGTTCGTAACGCCCGAGTCGTGGGAGCGCCTTCCAATGCGCGATCCGGGCCGAAGGCCCGCCGAAACACCTGTCGCCGCGCGAGAGCCGCTCGTACCCGCAGGGGCAGGCGCGCGCGCAGGAATCGGGAAGCAGTTCAGCGTCCTAGCATCCCAGCTTCCCAGCGTCCCAGCGGAGGACACTTGGAACCCCAGATGATCGATCTCCACACCCACACCCTGTTTTCCGACGGCGAGCTCCTGCCCTCGGAGCTCCTGCGCCGGGCCGAGGTGCTCGGCCTGCGGGCCGTGGCCCTGGCCGACCACGCCGACATGGCCACCCTCGACCACGTGATCCCCCGGATCGTGCGGGCCTGCGAGGAAAACAACGCTCACCGCCGGGTGCGCGCCGTGCCCGCGATCGAGCTCACCCACGTGCCGGCGGCCCTGATCGGCCGCTACGTGGCCGAGGCCCGGCGCCTGGGGGCGCGGCTCGTGGTGGTCCACGGCGAAAGCCCGGTGGAGCCGGTGGAGCCGGGCACGAACCGGGCGGCCATCGAGGCGGGGGCCGATATCCTGAGCCATCCGGGGCTCATCACCGAGGAGGACGCCCGGCTCGCGGCCGCGCGCGGGGTGAGCCTCGAGGTGAGCGCCCGCAAGGGCCACAGCCTGGCCAACGGCCACGTGGTGGCGATGGCCCGGCGCACCGGGGCACCCCTGGTGCTGAACACCGATGCCCACGCCCCGGGTGACCTCATCGACGCGGCCTTCGCCCGCACCGTGGCCCTGGGGGCGGGGCTCACGGACGAGGAGTACGAGGCCCTGCGGCGGAACATGGCCCGCCTGGCGGGATGGGAAGGAGGCAAGGCGTGATCCGAGCGCGACGAAACGGGCCGGGCTGCGGCCGTGCTGCCTTCGGTGGGCCAGGGGGGAGACCGGGGCGGGGCCTGGCCGCCGGGGCGGGGGTCCTGGCGGTTCTCCTCGTTCTTGCGGGGTGCGCCACGGCGCCCCGGCCCGTCGAGGTGCCCACGGAACCGGTGATGTGGGGCCAGGAGGGCGGAGGCCCTTCGCGCAATGCGCGGGTGGACGTTGCCGTTCCTGCCGGCGTCGAACTTCAGCGGATGGTCCGTCTGGTGGACGAGCCCGGGTACCGGCCCGAGGGGTACGCGAGCCCCGTCGTGGTGGGCGGGGTGGCCTTCGTGGGGCACGAGGGGCGGTCGTTCGACGCCGTGCGCCTCGCCGACGGGGAGATTTTGTGGCGGTTCCCCACCCGGGGCCGGGTGTACGCGAGCGCCGCCTGGACGGGGGGCGTGTTCGTGGTGGGGGACGACGCCGGCCGGGTGTACGCCGTGACACCCCGGGGCGAGAAGGCCTGGGAGTTCGCCACCACCTACCCGGTGGTGGCCGGGGTGCTCACCGACGGGGAGCGCGTGTACGTGCCCGTGGCCGACGGCAACGTGTTCTGCCTCGAGGCCGCCACGGGCCGGCCGCTGTGGCAGTACGGCCGGGAGTTTCCGGCCAAGCGGTCGGTGTTCCGGGCCCACGGGCTCGCCCTGGGGGGCGGCCGGGTGTGCGCGGGGTTCTGGGACGGGACCGTCGTGGCCTTGGATCCCGAAGTGGGGCGGGTGCTCTGGCGGGCCAGCCTGGAAGGCGCGGGGTTCCGGGACGTGGCCGCCGGCCCCGTGTACGAGGGAGAGCGGGTGTACGCCGGAAGCCTCGACGGGCCGGTGGTGGCGTTGGACGCGGGCACCGGCGAGATCCTCTGGAAGGCGGACCTGCCCGCGGCCGGCGGGATCGCCGTGGGCGCCGAGGCCGTGTACGTGGGATCCCCCGGCGGGGCCCTCGTGGCCCTGGACCGGGGCGACGGCCACGAACTGTGGCGAGCGGGGATCGGGGAGGGGGTGTCCACCGCGCCGGTTCTCGCGAACGGTTCGGTGGTCGTGGGATCCTCGGCCGGTCCCCTGGTGGTGCTCGACGCCGCCACCGGAACCGAGAGGTTCCGGTACTCGCCGGGCCCCGGCCTCCACGGCCAGCCCGCGGTGCTCCCGGGCCGGATCGTCTTCCTCTCGGACGGCAGCGCGCTCCACGTTCTGGGGTGGCACTGAGCGAGGTTTGAACAGCAAGTCTGCTCGGGTGAACCCAGGGCAAGGCCTGGGGCGCGTTGAGCCGCTGGCGCGCGGCCACAACCCTGGCCGGCGACGGACGACCAACGACCCGAAGCGAAGCGAGGAGCCGCTATGGCGTTACAGGGCAAGCTAATCGGCGCCGGCCTGGGCTGGCTCTTGGGAGGGCCCCTCGGGGCCGTGATCGGGGGCGTGATCGGCCACTACGTGAAGGACGCCCCCTTGGGCGAGGGGACCGGTCCGGCCGAGGACCCCCGGGTGCGCCAGCAGCAGGAGGAGCTCTACTTCGTGGCGAGCCTCGTGGGCATCCTCACGGCCATGCTCCACGCCGACGGCGAGGTGAAGCGCGAGGAGGTTCGCACGATCCGGCGGTTCTTCGAGGAGCGGCTGGGCTACCGGGGCGAATCGCTGGAGATCGTGCGGGATCTCATCAAGCAGTTCCTGCGGGAGGGGGTGGACCTCGACGCGCTGTGCCGCGACGTGGCGGCCCGGTGCGACTACGCGACCCGCCTCCTCCTGGTGGAGTGCCTGATCGACGTGGCCCGGGCCGACGGTCAGGTGCACCCGGCCGAGGAGGCGGTGCTCCGCCGGGCCCTGGCCGGCCTCGGGGTGAACCCGGCCGACGTGGCGGGCCTTCGGGCTACGGCCACGGGGGGGGACGGCCGCCGGCCCTACGAGGTGCTCGGCGTGGCGCCCGACGCCTCCGAAGAGGAGATCAAGCGGGCGTACCGGGAGCTCGCCAAGAAGTACCACCCCGACCGGGTGGCCCACCTGGGCGAGGAGTTCCGGGAGCTCGCCCACCGCAAGTTCCTCGAGATTCAGCAGGCCTACGACGCCATTCGCTCGGCCCGGGGGTTCTAGCCGGACGAGACGGCGCCGGCAAGGCCGCTCCGGGACCCGGTTCGTTCCCGTCCGGGAGTCCACCTCCCCTTCGGTTCCCCCCCGGCTCGTCCCGGATCCGGGTGCGGCCGAGGTCTTTCCCCCCAGGTCCGGTCTGGCCCGGATCCTCCCCGGGTTTCCCAAGGGACGGATGATCCCTCGCCCCCTTTCGTGACTTCTCCTGTTTCTTGGCTCGGGTTGTAACATTTTTCTCAAGCCCGCCCGGCGCCGGGCCGATGAAGGGGTGGATCGCCGCTTCGTTCCCCCAACCCTTTCTCGTCGGGAGGTGTTCCATGCGCAAACGTTGGATGCTGTTGGCGAGCGTACTGAGCCTCGTCCCCGGATTGGCCCTGGCCGCGCCGCTCCAGATCTGGGGCTCGACCACGTGCCAGAAGCGGTTCCTGGAACCGGGGGCCAAGGCGTTGGAAAAGGCCACGGGCGTCAGGATCAAGGTGCTCGGGGTCGGCACCGGCAAGGGCCTGATCGGGCTCATCCAGGGCAAGTGCAAGGTGAGCGCGGCGAGCGAGGACCTGGACGGGGCCATCAAGTCGGCCCAAAAAGCGGCCAAAAAGGCGGGGAAGTCCATCGAGATCCCGGACAACCTCGTGTACCACGAGCTCTTTCGCGACACCATCGTGCCGATCGTCCACAAGGACAACCCCATCGAGTCGCTCACCTTCGAGCAACTCAAGGCCATCAACACCGGAAAGATCACCAACTGGAAGGAACTGGGGGGCCCCGACCTGCCGATCCGTGTGGTCACAAGCCACGCCGGCAGCGCCACGCGGGCGGTGTTTCAGAAGATCGTGATGAACAAGGAGCCCTATGTGGACGGAGCCGTGGAGGTGAAGAGCACCCGGGACGAGATCAACGAGGTCTCGAAGTACAAGGGCGCCATCGGCGCGGTGAGCGAGGGGTTTTTCCTCCAAAACCCCGGTAAGGCGAAGGTCGTGAAGACGGACCCGATCTCCCGGCCCCTGGGGCTCATCACCGTGGGCGAGCCGGCGCCCGAGGTCCAGAAGGTGATCGATTTCTTCCGGTCCGACGAGGGCAAGAAGCACTTCAACTAAACCCCGGCGTGGGGCCCCCGGGGGGATGGCTCCGGGGGCCATCGGCCGCGCTGGGAGGGGAGGTTCCCTCATGCGTCTCGGTCTGCGCTGGAAGTTGGTCGGGTTCCCGGCCCTGGTGTTTGCAGCCGCGATCGCGGGGCTCGGGGCCTGGGTGTACGGGGCGTTTCGCGAGGCCCAAACGCGGCAAGCCGAGTCGCGGCTCGTCGAGGTGTCGAACCTGTTCCAGCGGGTGGTCGAGGACCGCATGGCCGCCGCCACCTCCGCCATGAAAATGACGGTGGTGCAGCAGGCGCTCTACGACGGCTTCTTCGGCGGGCTCACCGAGGACTTCGAGTTCCTGAAGGCGTTCCTCCAGCAGACCCGGAAGCTGGCCGGGGTGGACGACGTCGTGGTCCATTTCGACACCGGCGAGGTGATGCTGCGGGCGGCCTCGGACAAGCGGGGCGACACGCCCCCCTACTGGAGTTGGGCCAAGGCGATCCTGGACGCCCCGCCCGTGACCGATCGGACGACCCAGTTGGACGGGATCGTGTTGCAGCAGGTGCGCGTGGCGGACGACGGGGCCACACTGCTCGTGGCCGGCCCGGTGCTCGACGTGGAAACCGTGGTGGGGGTGGTGGTGTTCGTAAAACGCCTCGATCAGGCGTTTCTCACCGCACAACAGTCGTTTTTCGCGGACGGAACGGAGCTCTTGATCGCCTCGGGCGGGCGGGTTCTCGCGGCCACGGCGCCCGGCATCGCGCCCGGCCAAGCCCGCGGAGGCGGTGTGTCGCTCCAGAAGGTCGGGGGCCGGCTCCTGGCCGTGAGGCTCCAGCCGGTACCGGGCCAACCCGTCGAGCTCGGTCTGGCCCTGGACGTGACGGCGGCAGAGGCGGCCCGGAAGCGGCTCGCCTGGGGCGTCGTGGGCGGGTTCGGGGCGGTGTTGGTCGGCGTGTTGGCCATCGTCGCGTGGGGAGCCGGCCGGGTGGTGGCCACAGCCAAAGGGCTTGCCCAGAGCGCGCAGCGAATGGCGGAGGGGGACCTTTCCACGTCGCCCGCGGTGCGAGGCACGGACGAGTTGGCCGTACTGGGCCGGGCGTTCGGCGGGATGGTGGGCCGGTTGCGGGAGATCGCGGGGGAGTTGAAGCGGGTGGCCGCCCAAACCCATGGGGAGGCCGGTCGGATTTCGTCGTCGGCCCAGACCTTGGACGAGGCCGCCCGAAACCAGCGCGACCAGATCAACCAGGCGGCCTCGGCCCTGGAGGAGATCTCGGCCACCGTGGGGGTGGTGGCGCAACATGCCGCCGAGGCCGCCACCGCGACCCAGTCGGCGAGCGCCGTGGCCCAGACCGGCCGGGACCGGGTGGCGGAGCTCGTCGAGGGGGTCGATCGGTTGGCGGGCAGGATCGAGGAGGCCGCCCGGATCGTCCAGGGCCTGGGTCGCCGGGGGGAGGAGATCGGCGAGATCATCCAGGTGATCGAGGACATCGCCGACCAGACGAACCTCCTGGCCTTGAACGCCGCCATCGAGGCGGCCCGCGCCGGGGAGCACGGCCGGGGGTTCGCGGTGGTGGCCGACGAGGTGAGGAAACTCGCCGAAAAAACGGGGAAGGCCACGGCCCAGATCGGGGAGAGGATCCGGGCGATCCAGGACGAGACCCGCCACACGGTGGACACGATGGAAGCCGGGGCGGCCGAGGCCCGGAGTGTCTCCGGGGCGGGGGCCGATGCGGGCCAGGCCCTGGAGGAGATCGTGGCCGCGTCCGGCCAGGCGGCCGCGATGGTGGAACAGATCGCCACGGCCGCGGAGGAGCTCTCGGTCACCGCGACCCAGATGGTGTCCACGGTGGAGACGCTCTCGAGGGCCACCGAGAACACGGCCGACTCCGCGTCCGAGGTCCGGGAGGCCGGGGAACGCCTGGCCCAGGTGTCCGAGGCCCTAACCCGGACGACGGCCTGGTTCCGGGAGGGCGGGGAGGACTGATACCAAGCTGCGTTCAAACCGACACCCATCCCGGGGGCCCGGCAAGGGGCCTGGTTCCGGCCGTGCGTGAGTGCGGCATCCGGCTTACGCTGCATCCGGCACTCAGCCCGGCGGCTCCAGGAACGGCGGAAACGCGAACGTTGGCGAGCCACTGGTGGGCTCACGGCGAGGGAGACACCGGCTGAATGCCGGATGCAGCGACTGTAGGAGCCACGCCCGGCGCTCCACCAGGCCCCTTGCCGGGCCGAATCAGGAAACGGTAGTGTTGAACGCAACTTGGTATGAGGCACCGTAGGCCGCCTGCCGCGCGGGGGAGAACTTCTCGATGGCCGGGGAGGCCTCCGCGTAGCCGGGGGCCCCCCTCGCCCTTCGCGGCTTGCGCTTGACCTCCGGGGGCGACTCTCCTATCCTTCCGGGTTCTTTATCCCCCACCCCTCGATCCCCCCATCCCGGAGGCGCCATGCTCGAGGAAACCATCCCCTACGGACTCACCTTCGACGACGTGCTCCTCCTTCCGGCCGAGTCGGCCGTGCTGCCCGACCAGGTGGACGTCTCCACCTGGCTCACCCCCAAGATCCGGCTCAAGATCCCGCTTCTGAGCGCGGCCATGGACACCGTGACCGAGGCCCGCACGGCCATCGCCATGGCCCAGGAGGGCGGCATCGGCATCATCCACCGAAACCTCACGGTGGAGGAGCAGGTGGCCGAGGTGGACAAGGTCAAGAAGTCCGAGGCCGGGATGATCGTGGACCCGATCACGATGCGGCCCGACCAGAAGGTGGCCGAGGCCCTGGAGCTCATGGCCCGGTACCGGATCAGCGGGGTGCCGATCACCGACGAGGAGGGGCACCTGGTGGGCATCCTCACGAACCGGGATCTGCGGTTTGAAAAGAACCTGGAGCGGCCCGTGCGGGAGGTGATGACCCGGGAGAACCTGGTGACCGTGCCGCCGGGGACCACCCTGGAGCAGGCCAAGGACCTCCTCCACGAGCACCGGATCGAGAAACTGCCCGTGGTGGACGAGCACTACGTGCTCCGGGGCCTCATCACGATCAAGGACATCGAGAAGGCCCGCAAATACCCGAACTCCTGCAAGGACGACATGGGCCGGCTGCGGGTGGGGGCGGCGGTGGGGGTGGGGGCGGACCGGGACGAGCGGGTGGCGGCGCTCCTGGCCCACGGGTGTGACGTGATCGCGGTGGACACGGCCCACGGCCACTCCAAGATGGTTCTCCAGGCCGTGGAGGCCATCAAGCGCCAGTGGCCCGACGCCCAGGTCATCGCCGGGAACGTGGCCACGGCCGAGGGCGCCGAGGCCCTGATCCGGGCCGGGGCGGACGCCGTGAAGGTCGGGGTGGGGCCGGGGTCGATCTGCACCACCCGGGTGGTGGCCGGCGCCGGGGTGCCCCAGGTCACGGCCGTGGCAGAGGCCTCGCGGGTGGCCGACCGGTACGGGATCCCGGTGATCGCCGACGGCGGGGTGAAGTACTCGGGCGACATCACCAAGGCCATCGCGGCCGGGGCGTCGTCGGTCATGATCGGGAGCCTCCTGGCGGGCACCGAGGAGAGCCCGGGGGAGCTCATCCTGTACCAGGGCCGCTCGTACAAGGTGTACCGGGGCATGGGGTCGCTCGGGGCCATGAAGAAGGGCAGCCGCGACCGCTACTTCCAGGGCGTGCGCGACGAGTCGGAGCTCGTGCCCGAGGGCATCGAGGGCCGGGTGCCGTACCGGGGTCCCCTGTCGGCCAACGTGCTGCAGCTCGTGGGGGGGCTCCGGGCCGGCATGGGGTACACCGGGTGCGCCACGATCGAGGAACTCCGGAAGAAGGCCCGGTTCGTCCGGATCACCCCGGCGGGGCTCCGGGAGAGCCACGTCCACGACGTGATCATCACGAAGGAGGCCCCCAACTACCGGGTGGAGCCCGCGTAGGCGGCCCCGGCCGGGGAAAGGACGCGAGCGTTGCGCCACGACCAGAAGATTCTGATCCTCGATTTCGGGTCCCAGTACACCCAGTTGATCGCCCGCCGGATCCGCGAGAGCCGGGTGTACTGCGAGATCCACCCCTGCACCGTGCCCCTGGAGCGGGTGCGGGAGTTCCGGCCCCAGGGCATCGTGCTCTCGGGCGGGCCCTCGAGCGTGTACGACCCCGACGCCCCCAAGGTGCCGAAGGAGATCTTCGACCTGGGGGTGCCGGTGCTCGGCATCTGCTACGGCATGCAGCTCATGACCCATCTGCTGGGCGGCCGGGTGGCCCGGGGCCTCAAGCGGGAGTACGGGCTTGCGCACATCACGGTGGACGAACCCCGGGGCCCCCTGACCGGGTTCGAGCCCGGAGAGACGGTGCCGGTCTGGATGAGCCACGCCGACCGGATCGAGGAGATGCCCCCGGGGTTCCGGGCCCTCGCCCACACCGAGAACAGCCCGGTGGCCGCGATGGGCCACGGGGAGAAGCCCTGGTTCGGGGTGCAGTTCCACCCCGAGGTGGTCCACACGCCCCGGGGCACCGAGATGCTCGAGGCGTTCCTGTTCGACGTGTGCGGGTGCGAACCCACCTGGACCATGGGGTCGTTCATCGAGGCCGCGGTTCGGGACATCCGCGAGACCGTGGGCGATGGCAAGGTCATCTGCGCCCTGTCGGGCGGGGTGGACTCCTCGGTGGTGGCGCTCCTGCTCCACCGGGCCATCGGCGACCAGCTCACCTGCATCTTCGTGGACAACGGGCTCCTGCGAAAGGGCGAGGCCGAGAAGGTGGTCCGCACGTTCCGGGACCACTTCCACCTGAACCTGCTCGCCGTGGACGCCGCCGACCTCTTTCTCGAGAAGCTCCAGGGGGTCACCGACCCCGAGCAGAAGCGAAAGATCATCGGCAACGAGTTCATCTACCTGTTCGAGCGCGAGGCCCGGAAGCTCGGCGACGTGAAGTTCCTGGCCCAGGGTACCCTCTACCCCGACGTGATCGAGAGCGTCTCGTTCAAGGGCCCCTCGGCCACGATCAAGAGCCACCACAACGTGGGGGGCCTGCCGGAGCGCATGAACCTGAAGCTCGTGGAACCGCTGCGGGAGCTCTTCAAGGACGAGGTGCGGGAGGTGGGCCGGGAGTTGGGGCTTCCGGAGGAGATCATCGAGCGCCACCCGTTCCCCGGGCCGGGGCTCGCCATTCGGGTCCTGGGTGAGGTCACCCGCGACCGGCTCGAGATCCTGCGGGAGGCCGACGCGATCGTGCGCGAGGAGATCCACCGCGAGGGCCTGCATCGCAGCGTGTGGCAGGCGTTCTGCGTGCTCCTGCCGGTGAAGACCGTCGGGGTCATGGGCGACGAGCGCACCTACGAGCACGTGGTGGCCGTCCGGTCGGTGAACTCGGTGGACGGCATGACGGCCGACTGGTCGCGGCTGCCCTACGAGCTCCTGGGCCGCATCTCGAACCGGATCATCAACGAGGTGGACGGCGTGAACCGGGTGGTGTACGACATCTCCTCGAAGCCGCCGGCCACCATCGAGTGGGAGTAGGCGGTGGCCCAGGGGCTGGTGCTCGTGGTGTCGGCGCCGTCGGGGGCGGGGAAATCCACCCTGATCCGGCGGCTGCGCGATGCGATGCCGGAGCTCGGCTACAGCGTGTCCCACACCACCCGGCCGCCCCGGCCCGGGGAGCGCGACGGGGTGGACTACCACTTCGTGGACCAGGCCACCTTTGAGGCCATGCGCGACCGCGGGGAGTTCGCCGAGTGGGCCGAGGTCCACGGCAACCTCTACGGCACGGCGCTCACCGAGCTGCGGGCGGCGGCCGAGGCGGGCCGGGACATCGTGCTCGACATCGACGTGCAGGGGGCGCTCCAGGTGGCCGAACGGCTGCCCGACGCGGTGCTGGTGTTCGTGCTGCCGCCGTCGTGGGAGGAGCTTCGCCGCCGGCTCGTGGAGCGGGGCCAGGACAGCCCCGAGGTGATCGAGCGCCGGCTCGCGAACGCCCGAAGCGAGGTGGCGGTGGCGCCGCGGTACCATTACGTGGTAGTGAACGACGACGTGGACCGCTGCCTGGGGGACCTGGTGGCCGTGGTCCGGGCCGAGCGCTGCCGGCCGGCCCGCCGCCGGGAGGCCCTGGAGCGCCTCCTTGGGCCCGGCCCAGCGGCCGATCCGGGGGGACAGTGAGTTTCGGCGTCCCAGCCTTCTAGCTTTCCAGCTTCCCAGCCGTAAGGAGTCACACGATGGCACGCGTTACCGTAGAAGACTGCCTGGAAAAGGTCCCGAACCGCTTCGAGCTCGCGATGGCCGCGGCCCAACGGGTGAGGCAGTTGCTCGAGGGAGCCCCCCCGCTGGTGGACACGAAGAACAAGATCGTGGTCACGGCCCTCCGGGAGATCGCCGAGGGCAAGGTGACCGTGCGCATGCGCCAGATCCCCCGCCGGGCCCGGTAGGGCCCCGGGCGGGGCCCGGCCCGCGACCCGATGCACCGGATTGCCGAACTCCTCGAAGCGGTCGAGCAGCGCCACCCGGACGCCAACCTGGACCTCATCCGGAAGGCCTACCTCTTCGCGGCCCGGGCCCACGGGGGAGCCGACACCAGTTCCCAGGATCCCACCCTCCGCCATTCCGTCGCCGTCGCCCAGAACCTAGCCGAGCTCAACCTCGACGAGGTCACCGTAGCCTGCGGCCTGCTCCACGACGTGGTGGAGGAGGCCGTGAGCGACCTGGACCAGGTGCGCGCCCACTTCGGGGAAGAGGTGGCCTCGGTGCTCCAGGGGCTCGCTCGGATCGCCAGGGTCCGGTACACCTCCCGCAAAAAGGAGCAGGCCGAGCGGTT
The DNA here is from genome assembly GCF_054681715.1 of Deferrisoma sp. Classification (NCBI taxonomy): domain Bacteria; kingdom Pseudomonadati; phylum Thermodesulfobacteriota; class Deferrisomatia; order Deferrisomatales; family Deferrisomataceae; genus Deferrisoma; species Deferrisoma sp. The sequence continues at coordinate 14,283 of NZ_BAAHFQ010000027.1, read as the reverse complement.
CCGGCGGCTCATCCTCGCCATGGCCCAGGACGTGCGGGTCGTTCTGGTGAAGCTGGCCGACCGGCTCCAGGTGATGCGGACCCTGGAGGCCCGGCCTGGCCCCGAGCGCGTCGCGCTGGCCCAGGAAACCCTCGACATCTACGCGCCGCTTGCGAACCGGCTCGGGATCCACCGCCTGAAGAGCGAGCTCGAGGACCTGGGCCTGCGGTTCGCCCATCCCGAGGTGTGGGCCGAGCTCGAAGAGGGGGTCCGCCGCCGGCTAGCCGAGAGGGAGGCGTACATCCAGGACGTAAAGGTCCGGTTGGAGCAGTTGCTCCAGCGCCACGGGTTCGCCGGCCGGGTGAGCGGCCGGCCGAAGCATCTGTTTTCCGTGTACCGGAAGATGCAGGACCAGGGGATTCCGCTGGAGAAGGTGTACGACCTGGTGGCCTTCCGGATCATCACCGGCACGGTGCAGGACTGCTACGCCATCCTGGGGGCGATCCACGCCGAGTGGAAGCCCGTGCCGGGCCGGTTCAAGGACTACATCGCGCTGCCGAAGCCCAACCTGTACCAGTCGCTCCACACCACGGTCATCGGGCCGGGCGGCCACCCCATGGAGGTGCAGATCCGCACGGAGGAGATGCACCGGATCGCCGAGGAGGGCATCGCGGCCCACTGGCGCTACAAGGAGAAGCGCTCCGAGGCCGATCCCATGGACCGGGTGTTCGAGTGGCTCCGAAAGCTCGTGGACGCCCACAAGGAGATCCAGGATCCCCAGGACTTCCTGGAGAGCGTGAAGGGCGACTGGTTCCCCGAGGTGGTGTACGTGTTCACCCCGGCCGGCGACCTGATGGAGCTGCCCAGGGGGGCCACCCCGGTGGACTTCGCCTACGCCATCCACTCCAAGGTGGGGGAGCAGTGCGTGGGGGCCAAGGTGAACGGCCGCATGGTCCCCCTGAGCCACGAGTTGCGAAACGGCGACCAGGTGGAGATCATCACCTCCAAGCACCACACCCCGAGCCCCGACTGGCTCGAGTTCGTAAAGACCAATCGGGCCCGGGCGAAGATCCGGGCCTGGATCAAGGCGCAGCAGCGGGTCCGTTCGGCCGAGCTGGGCCGGGAGATCTGCGAACGGGAGTTCCGTAAGGCCGACAAGAGCCTCTCCAAGGCCCTGAAATCCGGGGAGATGGACGAGGCGGCCAAGGCGTTTGGGCTCAACAAGGCCGAGGAGCTTCTCGAGGCCGTGGGGTACGGGAAGATCTCGGCGCGTCAGATCCTGGGGAAACTCTACCCCGAGCTCGAGGAGAAGGAGGCCCCGCCCAAGCGGCCCCGAAAGCCTCCCCGCACAACGAGCGGCATCGTGATCCGGGGAGTGGGCGACGCGATGGTGCGGTTCGCCCGGTGTTGCCACCCCCTTCCCGGCGACCGCGTCGTCGGGTTCGTGACCCGGGGCCAGGGCATGACGGTGCACACGGCCGACTGCCCCAACGTGCGCCGCCTCGATCCGGAACGCACCGTGGCGGTGGAGTGGGCGGGCAAGAAGGGGGCGGTGCACCCGGTGAAGATTCGGGTGGACTGCCTCGACCGCAAGGGGATCCTGGCGGAGATCACGAACCTCCTGGCCGAGCACGACATCAACGTGGCCCGGGCCCAGGTGAACACCTGGGCCGCGGGCCAGGCCGTGTGCCGGTTCGAGATCCTGGTGGAGGACCTGGACCGGCTCCAGCGGGTCCTGAACGCGATCCTCTCGGTCAAGGGCGTCCACCGGGTCACCCGGGTGAAGACGTAGGGCGGCCGGTCGGCTGGGAAGCTGGGAAGCTGGAAGGCTGGGAGGCTGGGAGGCTGGGAGGCTGGGAAGCCCCGAAGCGGCGGTGGCGTGACCTTGGCGGCCGGAAGCTCCGGTAGGCCGCGGCGCGCGGCCTGTTTGCAAAAACAGTAACTTCCGCGTCAGTTGAGCGGCGAACCACAGACGCTTGGACCACGGGACCGGAGACCGAAGACTGGGGACCGTAGACCGAAGTGATCCGGAAGAAGTCGCGAGGGGGGCGCCGCCGGAAACCCCCGAGGGGTGCCGAGCAACCAATCGATTCACGATTCACCCCAGTCGAGCCTCCTAGCCTCCTAGCCTCCTAGCGTCCTAGCCTTCCAGCGTTCTAGCCTTCCAGCGGGCCGAAGGCCCCCCCCACAGGAGGTGACCCCATGAAGCGAATCGTCTCGACCGACCAGGCGCCCAGGGCGATCGGGCCCTACAGCCAGGCCGTGGTGGCCGGAGGGTTCGTGTTTTGCTCGGGGCAGATTCCCCTCGACCCGGAAACCGGCGAGATGGTGGCCGGAGACATCCGGGCCCAGACCCGCCGGGTGCTCGAGAACCTGAGGGCGGTCCTCGAGGCGGCCGGAAGCGGCCTGGAGCGGGTGGTGAAGACCACGGTGTTCCTGGCCGACATGGGGGATTTCGCGGCCATGAACGAGGTGTACGCCGGGTTCTTCCCCGACCGACCGCCGGCCCGGGCCGCCGTGGCGGTGGCGGCGCTGCCCAAGGGCGCCCGGGTGGAGATCGAGGCCGTGGCCCTGGCGGGCGACGGGCCGGGCCTGGAACCGGTCGACCTCGTGCGGTAGGAGGGACGGGTTTCCCGATTTTTTTGTGACTTTTGGCCTCGCGGGGCATCTCAAGGGTTCGGCGGGTGTGCCTCGGCCCCTGCCGGAAACCGGGATGCCCCTTTTTTCTTGCGCTTCGGGAGGAGTGAGCCATGGCAAAACGAATCGTCGTGATCGGGGGGGTGGCCGCCGGGCCCAAGGCCGCGGCCCGGGCCCGGCGGCTCGACCCCACCGCCGAGATCACCGTGGTGGAGCGGGATGCCCGGGCCAGTTACGGCGCCTGCGGGTTCCCGTACTACGTGGGCGGGAGCGTGGGCCGGATCGAGGAGCTCATGGAAACCCCCTCGGGCGTCGTGCGGGACGAACGGTTCTTCGGCCAGGTCAAGGACATCCGCCTCCTCACCCGCACCGAGGCCGTGGAGATCCGGCGGGAGGCCCGGGAGGTGGTGGTGCGACACCTCGATTCGGGCGAGACCCGCACGCTGCCCTACGACCGGCTCGTCCTGGCCACCGGCGCCGAGGCGGCCCGCCCCCCGATCCCGGGGCTCGACGTCTCCAACGTGTTCTTCCTCAAGACCTACGAGGACGCCCGGCGGTTCCGCGCGGCCCTCGACCAGATCGCCGATCTCCTCAAGGAACGGGACCTCTCCGGAGAGCGGTCCGCCCGGCCGCTGCGGGTGGGGGTGATCGGGGCGGGCTTGATCGGGCTCGAGATCGCCGAGGCCCTGCGGGAGCGCGGCGAGGACGTGACGGTGGTGGAGCGGCTGCCCCAGGTGCTTCCCAACGTGGATCCCGAGGTGGCCGCCCACCTCGAGGCCCACGCCCTCCGCAAGGGGATCCGGGTCCTCACCGACACGGCGGTTTCGGAGGTGGTCACCGAGGGGGACCGGGCCGTGGCGCTTCGCCTGCCGGCCGAGACCGTACCGGTGGACCTGGTGCTCGTGGCCACCGGGGTCCGGCCCCAGGTGGCCCTGGCCCGGGCGGCGGGCCTGGAGATCGGCCCCACCGGGGCCATCCGGGTGGACGAGCACCTTCGCACCTCGGACCCGGCGATCTATGCCGCCGGCGACTGCGCCGAGAAACGCCACCTGGTCACCGGAAAACCGTGCTGGATTCCCCTGGGGTCCACGGCCAACAAGGAGGGGCGGGTCGCCGGCACCAACGCGGTGCTCGGAGACGTGGACGCCTTCCCCGGGGTGGACGGCTCCCTCGTGATGCGGTTTTTCGAGCTCACGGTGGCCCGCACGGGGCTGGGGGAGGCCGAGGCCGCCGGAGCCGGGTTCGACCCCGTGGCGGCGATCGTGGTGGGGTCGGACAAGCCCCATTTCATGCCCGGATCCGCCCCGATGATGCTCAAGCTCATCGCCGACCGGAAGACCCGCAGGGTGCTGGGGGTGCAGGGCGTCGGCCGGGGCGACGTGGCCCGCCGGGTGGACGCGGCCGTGGCCGCCGTGACCTCCGGGATGACCCTGGAGCAGGTGGCGAACCTGGACCTGGTGTACGCGCCCCCCTACGCGCCGCCCATGGACCTCCTGGTGGTGGCGGCCAACACGGTCCGGAACGTCCTGGACGGCCTGGCCCGGGGCGTGCGGCCCGAGGAGGTCCTCCGGTGGCGCCGGGAGGGCCGGCCGCACGACCTGGTAGACGTCCGAAGCCCGGCCGAGCACGAGGCCCTGCCCTTCGACGCCGCGAAGCTGGTTCCCCTGGGCCAGTTGCGGGCCCGGGCGGGCGAGCTGCCCAAGGACCGGCCCGTGGTGCTGGTGTGCAAGTTCGGGCTTCGGGGTTACGAGGGGCAGCGCATCCTGGAGGGGCTGGGGTTCGAGAACATCTCGTTCCTGGAGGGGGGGGTGGTGGGATGGCCCTATGAAACGTCGGACGGCTGAGCCGGACGGGATGTTCGGCCTTCTACGGGCGCGGCTGGATGTGCGGCTTGCCGCGGCGGGCCACCGGGACGTCGGGGTTCGGGTCGAAACCGCCCCGGAGCGCTGGCCCGGCATCGCGTGCCTCGGCCCCGTGCCGGCCCGGTTCGTGCTGCGTGCTCGGGTGGGGGAGGCCGAGGGGTTTTGCGTGTCGACCCTGGCGGTCCGATATGAAGGTCCCCTCGGGGACCTCGCCCACCGGCCGGCCGAGGTCCCGGCGGAACGGGCGAGGCTTCTGGCGGCGATCAACGCCTACCTGGCCTGGCGCCGGGAACTGGTGGTTGCCCCCCGCCTGTGCTCGGTGGCCGGAACCGCGGCCTGCGCGGCGCAGTTCGCCGAGCGCTACGGTCCCGGGGGCGAGCCCCCGTGCGCGTGCCTCGTGGGAACCCACAGTTGCCTCTACGAGGCCCTTTCGACCGTTCGACCGCTGATCTGCCTGGGGGAACGTTCGGCCCTGACGGACCTCCCCGAGGCGGTCGGGCGGTGCCGCACGGTGCTGGTGGGCGCCGGGGGACTCGTGCAGGGCGTGTGGGATCGGGTGGGGCCCCGGCTCGCGCCGGGCACCCGCGTGGTGGCCTACGGTGTGGGGATCGCGGGCGCGGCCCGCCTGCTCGGGTGGGAGCACCACTGCCCGGAGGCCTGAGGGCCGCGGCTCGGAAGCTCCCCAGGCCCCCTTCGTGGCCCCGCTACGCAGGACAATAACGCGCGTGGCGGGGCCCCGGTGTGGGAGCGCCTTCCAAGGCGCGACCCGGGCCGCGAGGCCCGAAAGAAAGGGCGTCGCGGCTTGGAAGCCGCTCCCACAGGTTGGGAATCCGCTGGCGCTGGAAGCCCAAAGGATTCTGGCATCCTAGCGTCCCAGCCTCCTAGCGTCCTAGCGGGAGGTTACTTGGAGGGGATCTTGGGATCAGCGATTCCGGTGGAATCCGCAGGTGGAATCCGAGAGAATCCCCGCCGCCTAGCCGCCTAGCCGCCTCGCACGACGTTCTTCGGGAACCCCGGGGCCGGTGGCTCCGCCGGGTCCCGCGTTGTTTGGTTTCCCATTCCAATCCAGGAGGAGTCCCATGCACCAGACGCTCAGGGGGAACGAAGGCATCCGGATGCTCTACGACATGACGAAGGAGGAGCTCATCCGGATGCTCATCGACGACGCCAAGAACTGGCTCGCCCACGACGGCCTGTGGTTTCAGGCCGTGGAACGGGCCCACGGCATGGAGGCCGCCATCGAGGCCGACCGGGAGGCCTGGCGCACCTTCACCGTGATCGAGGCCCGTCGGATCATGGAGCGGCTCGGCATGGAACCGGGCGGCGGCATCCCGGCCCTCGTGGAGTGTTTGAAGCACCGGTTCTACGCCCGGCTGAACCTCCAGGAGACGATCGAGGTCACCGACACGCGGGCCGTGTTCCGGATGCTCGACTGCCGGGTCCAGTCGGCCCGGAAACGAAAGGGGCTTCCGGACTTCCCCTGCAAGTCCGTGGGCATCGTGGAATATTCGGAGTTCGCCCGGGCCGTGGATCCTCGCATCCGCACCCGCTGCATCGCCTGCCCGCCGGACGAGCACCCCGACGAGTTCTGGTGCGCCTGGGAGTTCACCCTGGAGCCCGGGTCTGGCGAAACCCCTTAGCGGCCGGCCAAATCCCCGACCCGGCCGGCCCGTCGCCCCCCGGAAACGCCAGCGGGGCGACTTTCCGCAGAGGGGCTGCGCGGGTAAACTGACCCCGGGAAACTCGCAGCATCGCGCTTCCGTCGGGGTGTCGCGCATGGGACGTGCCGTTCGTTGTGGGATCGTTTGGGGGGTGCTTCTGATGTGGGCCCGGCTTGCCGCGGGGCACGAGCTCGCCCAACCTCCGGGGCCCCGGCTCGGGGTGTTCCGGCAGGTGGTGGGGGAGCTCCGGTCCGTGGAGGTGAAGCCGGGGGACACCCTGATCGGGATCGCCTCGCGCGTGGGGGTGCCCTGGAAGACCCTGGCCGCGGAGAACGGGATCGAGCGGGCCGACCGGATCTACCCGGGCCAGCGCCTCGCCGTGGACACGAGGCGGGTGGTGCCGGCCGTGCTGGACGACGGCTGGGTCATCAACGTGCCCGAGGCCACGCTCTACGTGTTCGAGGGGAAGCAGGTGACGGCCCGGTACCCCGTGGGCTTGGGCCGGCCCGCCCGGCCGACGCCCCTCGGGTCGTTCACGATCCTGTTCCGGGAGGAGGACCCGACCTGGGACGTGCCGCCGTCGATCCAGGAGGAGATGCGGCGGGAGGGCCTTCTGGTACGCCAGCGGGTGCCGCCCGGACCGGACAACCCCCTCGGCCGGTACTGGATCCAGCTCTCCCTCTGGGGATACGGCATCCACGGCACGCCGTTCGGGACTTCGGTGGGGCAGTTCCTGAGCCACGGGTGCATCCGGGCCCGGGACGGGGACATCGACGAGCTCTATGGGCGGGCGACCCAGGGGTTGCGGGTGGACATCGTGTACCTGCCGGTGAAGGTCGCCGTGACCCCCGACGGGGAGGTGTGGGCCGAGGCCCACCCGGACGTCTACGGGTTGGGGACCCCGTCCCGAGAGGAGGTATGGGCCGCCCTGGAGCGGGAGGGAGCCGCCGGTGCGGTCGATCCCGGGGCCCTCGACGCCGTGTTGGCGGCGAAAGACGGGGTGGCGCGGCGGGTGGGGAGCCTGCCCAAGGAAAACGGGATGTCCGATCCGGCGGAAGGCGCGGACGGGTTCGCCCGTTGGTCGTGCCTCGACTGCCCTCCGGACGCCCGACGCCGGGTCACGTTCCAGATCGAGGCCCAGGTCCCGATCGACCTGCCCAATCCCTACCCCATCGAGGTCCGCGACGACACCGGCCGGGTGGTGTTCCGGCCCCAGATGGTGGCCCAGTCCATGGTGCATCTGGAGCCGGGAGAATCCCGAAACTTCGTCTGGGAGGTCCGCGACACCCTGGGCCAGCCCCTTCCCCCGGGCAGCTACCGGGCCGTGATCCGGTACTTCCCGTCGAACGGGGGCGAGGCGAGGGAGCTCAGCCTGCCCCTGTGGGTGGGGAAGTGAAGGCGGTCGGGGGGTAGGCTAGGCGGCGGGGCCGGCGAGCAGGGCGTCGGCGAAACGGGCCAGGGCCTCCCGGGTGGCGGGGGCCCCGAGGTGTTTCTTTTTGATCGCCAGGGTTGAGCGCACCTCCACGCCGAGGCGTTCGAGCCGCCGCCGGTAGCCTTCGAGGTAGCGCTCCTGATCCCACCCGCCGCAGGTGACCAGGAGCCCGGTGGGGGGGAGGGTCTTTGAGACCCGGGCGAGAAACGCGTTCACCGGTGGGTGGGAGAACGTCCATTTGGGGAACGCGACCACCGCGCGAGAAACCTCGGTGGGCCCCGTGCCCCCGGGCCGCACGGGAAACCGGCTCCCGGGCACGAACGACAGCGCGAGCCACAGGGGGTAGGGCAGGTCCCAGCGGGGTCGGATCTCCCCGGCGCGCACCTCGGCCCCCCGGTCCTCGAGGATCCCGCGCAGCATCTCCACGGCGCGTCGGGTCGTGCCCGTGCGGGAGTGCCAGTACAGGCCCACCGTCACGGACCGGCCGCTCCTTCCCCTCGGCGCCAGAGTTCGTACCAGTAGAACGCCGCCAGCACGTGGGCGTGGGTGATCTCCCCTGCGGCGATCATCCGGGGCACGTCGACCACAGACGCGAGCGCCACCCGGAGGTCCTCGCCGGCGTCGGGCGCCGGGTCCCCCACCCGCACGCAGCCCAAGGCCAGGTAGGTGTGGCACCGGTTGTTCTGGAGGGCCGGTTGGGCGTCCACCGAGCCCAGGTGGACCACGGTGCCGGCCCGGTACCCGGTTTCCTCCTCGAGTTCCCGCGCCGCGGCCGCGGCCGGGTCCTCCCCGTCGTCCACGAGCCCCCCGGGAATCTCCACCGTGACCCGCTTGACCCCGTGGCGGTACTGGCGCACCAGCACCACCTGCCCCTCGGGGGTGAGCGGGATCACGTTCACCCAGTCCCCGGTTTCCAGAACGAAAAAGTCGTGAAGCGCCCCGGTGCGGGGGCTGCGGGCCCGCTCCCGCACCAGGCGAAAGATGCGAAAGTCCCCTTCCAGGGTCTTCTCCACGAGGGGCCAGGGCTTGGGCAAGGCGGCCTCCTTGGGGTCAGGTCTCCTGCCAGCGGCGGTAGAGTTGGTGCTCGACGTCCAGCTGTTCTAACACTTTTCCCACGGTGTGGTCGACGATCTCCTCGATCGTGGTGGGGCGGTGGTAGAAGGCCACCATGGGGGGCACGATCGCGGCGCCGAGATCCGCGGCCTTCGCCAGGAGCTCCAGGTGCCCCTTGTGGAGCGGCGTCTCCCTCGGCACGAGCACCAGGGGCCGCTTCTCCTTGAGGGTCACGTCGGCCGCCCGGGCGATCAGGTTGTGGGCGAACGAGTGGGCCACGGCCGACAGGGTCTTCATGGAACACGGCACGATCGCCATGCCGTCGGTGGGCACCGACCCGCTGGCGATGGGAGCGGCCAGGTCGTCGGGGTCGTAGGCCCGGTCGGCCAGGGCCTCCACGGCCTCCGGGGCCCACTCCGTTTCGAGCACCAGGGTCTCCCGGGCCGCGCGGGAAAGGATGAGGTGGGTCTGGACGTCGGGCATCTCCCGCAACACCTGGAGGAGCCGAACGCCGTAGATCACCCCGCTTGCACCGGTGATGCCGATCACGAATCTACGCATGGCCCATTCCTTCCGTGTTCCGGTTCGGCGGCATACCGCGGTACACAATGGGGCGCGCCCGGGCCCCGGTCAAGCCGGCGCGGGGTCCGGTTTTAGCGAGACTCAAGTTTTTTAGCGTTGCTGAAGTCGGGGGCGGGTGCTAGGATGCCGCACCCTGCGGGGGTGGACCTCTTTTCCACGTCCAACACGAAAGGGAGGAAGACCATGGCGCGCAACAAGATCACGGTGGTGGGGGCAGGATTCGTGGGGGCCACCGCGGCCCACTGGGCGGCCGCCAAGGAGCTCGGCGACGTGGTGCTCGTCGACATCGTGGAGGGGGTGCCCCAGGGCAAGGCCCTGGATCTTCTGGAGGCCAGCCCGGTCGAGGGGTTCAACGTGAACGTCGTGGGCACGAACGGCTACGACGAAACCGCCGGCTCCGACGTGGTCATCATCACCGCCGGGCTCCCCCGCAAGCCGGGCATGAGCCGCGACGACCTTCTCCTCAAGAACTTCGAGATCGTCAAGAGCGTCACCGAACAGGTGGCCCCCCGGTCGCCCAACGCGGTGATCATCGTGGTGTCGAACCCGCTCGACGCCATGGCCTACACGGCGCTCAAGGTGAGCGGGTTCCCCAAGGAGCGGGTGGTGGGGATGGCCGGCATCCTCGACACGGCTCGGTTCCGCACCTTTGTGAGCCTGGAGCTCGGGGTGAGCGTGGAGGACGTGCAGGCCTTCGTGCTGGGCGGCCACGGCGACTCCATGGTGCCCCTGGCCCGGTACTGCAGCGTGGGGGGCATCCCGCTCCAGTCGCTCCTGCCCCCGGAGCGGATCGAGGCGCTGATCGACCGCACCCGGAACGGCGGGGCCGAGATCGTGAACTACCTGAAGACCGGGAGCGCGTTTTTTGCCCCGTCGGCCTCGGCGGTGCAGATGGCCGAGGCGATCCTCAAGGACCAGAAGCGGGTGCTCCCCTGCGCCGCGTACCTCGAGGGTGAGTACGGGTACCAGGGCATCTACCTGGGGGTTCCGGTGCTCCTCGGGGAGAAGGGCGTGGAGAAGATCTTCGAGATCGACCTGACCCCCGACGAGAAGGCCGCCCTGGACCGGTCGGCCTCGGCCGTAGAGGGGCTGGTCGAGAAGCTGCCCCTCTAGGTCCCCAAAGGGCGCCCCGGCCCGGGGTTTGCGGACCGGGGCGCCGAGCGTTCGGCCATGTCCCTTCGGGCCCTTCGCACCCTGGTCGCCATCGCGCGGAAGGGAAGCTTTGCGGCCGCCGCCGAGCAGGTGGGGCTCAGCCAGGCCGCGGTGAGCCTCCAGATGAAGGCCCTGGAGGAGGAGCTCGGGGTGGAACTCTTCGACCGCTCCGGCGGCCGGCCGAGGCTCAACGCCGCCGGGCGGCTGGCCCTGGAGCGGGCCGAGGAGATCCTGGCCCTCTACGAGGGCCTCAAGGTCCAGCTCAACCCCGAGGGAAGCCTTCCGGGGGCCCTGGTCCTGGGGGTGATTCCCTCGGCCCTCACCGGGCCGGTGCCCCGGGCCCTGGCCGCGCTCAAGGGGGAGTACTCCCAACTCCAGATCCGGGTCCATTCCGGGATCTCGGATGCCCTGGCGCCCCGGGTGGAGGAGGGGGACCTGGAGGCGGCCCTGATCAGCGAGCCCCCCTACGCCCCGCCGGCCCACTGCGAATGGAGGGGCTACGACGAAGAGCCGTTTTACGTGGTGGCTCCCCCCCACATGGAGGGCGACGACGACGCCGAATGGTTCCGGGGGCTCCCCTTCGTCCGGTTCGACAAGACCGCCTGGACCGGGGCCATGGTGGAAGGGCAGCTCATGGCCCGGGGCATCCGGCCCCGGGACGTGATCGAGCTCGACAGCCTGGAGGCGGTGCTGAGCCTCGTCGAGCAGGGCCTTGGCGTCGCCGTGATCCCCCTGAACCGGACGCGGCTGGTCTCGGTGGGCCGGCGGTTCCGGATTCTGCCCTTCGGGAGCCCCCAGTTGGTCCGCCGGGTGGGGGTGTACGAGCGGCGCCGCCACCCGGCTCGCCCGCTGACGGATTTCCTGCTTTCGATCCTGCGAGATCTGTGTGGATCGTAAGATTGGCTTAAGTCAACGTTAAAAACTTCCAACTTTTCTTTAAGCTGAACCGCTGTTAGGATGCCACGGGTTCACGAACCGAGAAGCGAGCCGTGCCGGCGGGAGAAGGGCTGAGAATGCGCGACGTCCCCGTGCAAGCGATCACCGAGACCGTGCGGCGCCTGTGCGTGGAGGCCAACACCCGGTTGGGCGACGACGTGGTCCGGGCCTTCGAACGGTTCCGGGACACGGAGGAGAGCCCCACGGGCCGCGACGTCCTGGAGCAACTCCTGGAGAACGCCCGGATTGCCCGGGACGAGGGGCTCCCCCTGTGCCAGGACACGGGGTTCGCCGTGGTGTTCGTGGACCTGGGGCAGGACGTCCACCTCGTGGGGGGCGACCTCTACGAAGCCGTAAACGAGGGGGTCCGCCGGGGCTACGAGGAGGGGTATCTGCGAAAGTCCATCGTGGCCGACCCCCTGCGCCGCAAGAACACGGGGGACAACACCCCGGCCGTCGTGCACGTGCGGGTCGTACCCGGCGACCGGGTGCGGATCACGTTTGCGCCCAAGGGGGGCGGCAGCGAGAACATGAGCGGCATCGCCATGCTCAAGCCCGCCGACGGGGTCGAGGGGGTGAAGCGGTTCGTGGTGGAGCGGGTGCGGGAAGCCGGCCCGAACCCCTGCCCCCCCACCATCGTGGGGGTCGGGATCGGCGGCACCTTCGAGGTGGCGGCGCTTCTGGCGAAGCGGGCGCTCCTCAGGCCCGGGGGCGAGCCGAACCCCGACCCGTTCTACGCCGACCTGGAGCGGGAGCTCCTGGGGCGGATCAACGCCCTGGGCATCGGGCCCGCCGGCCTCGGGGGCACCACCACCAGCCTGGCCGTCCACATCGAGGCCCACCCCTGCCACATCGCGAGCCTGCCCGTGGCGGTGAACATCCAGTGCCACTCCGCCCGCCACAAAGAGGCGGAGATCTAAGGGAGGGCCGGGCCATGAGCGAACCGATCCGACTGACCCCGCCCCTCACCGACGCCGACGTGGAACGGCTCCGGGCCGGAGACCGGGTGCTCCTCACGGGCACGGTGTACACCGCCCGCGACGCGGCCCACGCCCGGCTCGTGGCGTTGATCGAGAAGGGGGAGCCCCTGCCCTTCGATCTCCGGGGGCAGATCATCTACTTCGTCGGGCCCACCCCGGCCCCCCCGGGCCGCCCCATCGGCTCGGCCGGCCCCACGACGTCGTACCGCATGGACCCGTACAGCCCGGTGCTCGTGGCCCACGGGCTCAAGGGCATGATCGGCAAGGGCAAGCGCTCGGCCGAGGTGAAGGAAGCCCTCAAAAAGCACAAGGCCGTCTATTTCGGCGCCGTGGGCGGGGCGGCCGCGCTGATCTCCAAGCGGATCCGCTCGGCCGAGATCGTGGCCTATGAGGACCTGGGGCCCGAGGCGATCCGGAGGCTCGAGGTGGAGGACTTCCCCGTGGTCGTGGTGAACGACGCCCACGGCGGAGACCTCTACGAAGAGGGCCGCAAGCGGTACGGGAAGGGCGGCTAGGAGGCTGGAAAGCTGGAAGGCTAGAAGGCTGGAAGGCAGCCGGGAAAGCCCCCTCCCTCCAGGGGAGGGGGACTCGGTGCCGCCCCGCGGCACCCCCACGGAATGCCCTCTCCCCCGCGGGGGGAGAGGGTCGGGGTCAGGGGGCCGGGTGCCGGGAAAGAAGGGTTGTCGCGGCTTGGGCCAAGGGACCGGCGACCGTGGACCGAAGTTTTGGTACTGAGCCTGCCAGCGGCGGAGGCTCGGCCGGGAGACCAAACCATGCGCGTTCGGATCGAAACCGAAAAGATCAGGAACGACCGGATCCGGAAGATCGAGGAGGTGGCCGCGCAGAGCGTGTACCGCTGCTACCAGTGCGGCAAGTGCTCGGCCGCCTGCCCGGCCACCCCCGAGATGGACATGCTGCCGAACCAGGTGATCCGGTACCTCCAGTTGGGGCTCGAGGAGAAGGTGCTCGAGGCCAACACCCCGTGGATCTGCGCCTCGTGCCTCCAGTGCCGGGCCGTGTGCCCCAAGGGGGTGGATCTGGCCCGGATCATGGAGGCCGTGCGGATGCTCCAGATCCGCAAGGGCAAGAGCGAGATCCAGCTCCAGAAGCTCCCGCCCGAGTACCTCCAGCGGGTGCCCCAGATCCTGCTCATCAGCGCGGCCCGCAAGTTCGTGCCCCTGAGCTGACCGGAGCTTGCGATGAATCTCACGTATTTTCCCGGCTGCACCCTGTATACCAAGGCCAAGTCGTTCGACGAAGCCGCGAAACGGGCGGGAGAACGCCTCGGGTTCACCCTGGAGGAGATGCCCTACTGGACCTGCTGCGGCGCCACGTTCCCGCTGGCCGAGGACTACGACATGGCCCTGGCCTCCCCGACCCGGGTACTGGCCCGGGCCCGGAAGGCCTCGGAGAAGCTGGTGACCCTTTGCGCCGTGTGCCACAACGTGCTCAAGCGCACGAACCACGTGATGCAGACGAACCCCGAGCGGCGAAAGAAGGTCACCGACTTCATCGAGGAGGAGTACGCGGGCGACCTCTCCGTGCTCCATTACCTGGAGGTGCTCCGGGACGAGATCGGGTTCGACGCCCTGGCCCAGAAGGTCTCGCGCCGGCTCGAGGGGCTCCGGGTGGCGCCCTTCTACGGGTGCCTCCTCCTTCGGCCCAAGGCCGAGATGCAGATGGACGATCCCGACCGGCCCCGGATCTTCGAGGACCTGATTGCGGCGCTGGGCGCCGAGCCCGTGGACTACCCCATGAAGAGCGAGTGCTGCGGGGCGTTCCAGGTGGTCCACTCCGACGCCATGGCCACCCGGTGCTCCCGGGAGATCCTGGCATCGGCCAAGGGGCGGGGGGCCGACCTCGTGGTGACGGCGTGCCCCCTGTGCCAGTTCAACCTGGACGACCGGCAGGGCGAGATGGCCAAGGCCGACAAATCGTTCCGGGGCCTCCCGGTGCTCTACTTCACGGAGCTCCTGGCCCTGGCCCTGGGCGAGGGGCTGGAGCTCCTG
>NZ_BAAHFQ010000026.1:0-32730 GCF_054681715.1 Deferrisoma sp. | reverse complement strand
GGCCGACGCGCGCGACGTCGAGGCCGTGGTGGAGAAATACGGCCTCGTCAAGGCAAAACTCGCCCGGATCGAACCCGATGAGTTCGACTACATCGCGTTGGCCTACACGATCTCGAGCCTCTATTCCGCCATGGAGAACTACTTCTTCCGGGTGGCGAAGGCGTTCGAAAACCGGATCGATCCGTCCCGGTGGCACCGGCACCTTCTGGAACGCATGGCCATCGAGGTGTCCGGGGTGCGCCCCGCCGTCCTCACGGCCGAGGAGCGAGACCGGATCGACGAACTCCGGGCGTTCCGGCACGTGTTCCGACATCTGTACCATCGCGCCCTCGACGTAGAGAAACTCCAACTCCTGGACCGCAGGGTGCCGGCTGCGCTGGACGCGTTTCGAAACGCCCACCGGCGGTTCCTGGAGCGCCTCGGGCACACCGAGAGCGCATAATCCCAGTAACCTTGCCCCCCGTTTTCCGTACCCCGTGTCGTGCGCGCCCTTTGACCCGCGGCGGTTCCCGGGACATACTGTGGCACCGTCGGCTTCCACCGCTTCTTCCCTCCAGGAGGCACCCTTGAAGCGCCGCATCGTTTCCGCCGTGGCCGTGGCCGCGCTCGCCTGGGCGCCGGCGCTCGCGGCCGAGAGCCTGTTCGTGGACGTGACCCAGGAGGCCGGGGTCGGCGACGCCGGCAACGGCAAGGGCGCCGCGTTCGCCGACATCGACAACGACGGCGACTGGGACCTCTACGTCTCCAACAAGGGCGGCGCCAACCGCCTGTACCGCAACAACGGCGACGGCACCTTCACCGACATCACGGCCGAGGCCGGCGACAATCTGGGCGACGCCGGGTTCGCCATGGGGTCGATCTTCTTCGATTACGACAACGACGGCTGGGTGGACCTCTATCTGGCCAAGGGCGGCCGGTACGAGGTGGAGGCAAACCGCCTGCTCCGAAACGTGGGCGGCCGGTTCGTGGACGTGACCGAGAAGGCCGGGGTGGGCTCGAAGGCCTTCACCTATGCGGCGGCCGCGGCGGACTACGACCGGGACGGCTACCTCGATCTCTACCTCGCCAACTACGGGGTGGGCGCCAAGAACCAACTGTTCCGCAACAACGGCGACGGCACCTTCACCGAGGTGACCGACCAGGCCGGCGTGGGCGACCGCTCCTGGTCGTGGATGGCCGTGTGGGCCGACGTGAACGGCGACGGGTGGCAGGACCTCTACGTGGTGAACGGCCGGTACCCGGCCGGGGAACCGAACCGGCTGTACATCAACAACGGCGACGGCACGTTCCGCGACGCGAGCGCCGAGGCCGGGGTGGCCGACCCCCACTGGGGCCTCGGGGCAGCCTTCGCCGACGTGGACAACGACGGCGACCTCGATCTGTTCGTGTCGAACTACGTGGGCCCCAACGCCCTCTACCTCAACGACGGCACGGGGCGTTTCACCGAGGTCGGCAAGGCCGCGGGCCTCGCCGACGAGGGCTGGGGCAAGGGCCCGACGTTCGGCGACATCGACCACGACGGCGACCTCGACCTCTACGAGGGCGACTGCAAGGTGGCGAACCAGCTCTACCGGAACAACGGCGACGGCACCTTCACGAACATCGCCGAGCGGAACCCCGACGTGCGCTGCGAAACCGTGCGCACCAAGGGCACCACCTTCGCCGACGTGGACGGCGACGGCGACCTCGACCTCTACGTGGTGAACTGGGGGGTGGAGAACCGGCTGTTCCGCAACACCCTGAACGACGGGAACTGGCTCAAGGTGCGGCTCGTGGGCACGATCTCGAACCGCATGGCCGTGGGCTCCCGGGTCTGGGTGCGACAGGGCGACCGGCTCGTGGGCATGGCCGACCTGCCCACCGCCTCGGGCTTCTGCGCCCAGCCCCCCCAGGAACTCCACTTCGGGGTCCGGGCCGGGGAGACCTACACCGTGGAGGTCCGGTTCCCCAACGGCACCCGGAAAGTCGTGACCGGGGTCGCGCCGGGCCAGGTCCTCACCATCGAGGAGCCGCGTGAGCTCGCTTCCCGCTGAGCGCGGGGCCTCCTTCGACGGACCAAGGGCTGCCCCGGGGCAGCCCTTTTTGTCGCCCGCCGCGGGGCTCGGCGGCCCCGGGCTTTTCGCGCTGTCGGCCGGGGTTCTGGCCTACGAACTCCTCCTGCTCCGGCTCTTCTCCGTGCTCATGTGGTACCACTTCGCGAGCCTCACGATCGGGCTCGCGCTCCTGGGGCTCTCCCTGGGCGGCGTGCGGGTGGGGCTCCGCCGGCGGGCCTCGCCCGGGCTCGCGCGCCGGGGGGCGGCCGGGTTCGCCCTGGGCGTGCTCGCCGTGGTCGGGGGGCTCTGTGCCATCCACGCGAGCCCCCGGCTCGCCGCCTGGACCCTGGCCCCGTTCCACCAGCCCTTCTTCCAGCCCTTCGCCCGCACCGCGGCAACGCTCCCCACCGAGGGCATCGCGTGGCGGGTGCTCGCCCTGGCGGGCGCCGCGGGCCTTCCGTTCCTGGGGGCCGGCGTGGCCCTGGCCGCCGAACTTGCGCTCCGGCCCCCGCGCCTCCACCGCGCCTACGCCTGGGTGCTCGCCGGGTCCGGCGCGGGGGCGGCGGCCGTGCCGCTCGCCCTCACCGCCTGGAGCGCGCCGGCCGCGCTCGCCCTCGTGGCCGCCCTCGCCGCGGCACCCGTGGCCCGGCGGGTCGGCCGGTGGGCGCCGGCGGTGGTGGTCCTGGCGGGACTCGCCGCCGCCCAGGGGCTCGACGCCACCGGGGCGGCCGAGCTCCCCCTGGCCCGGGGCCGGTACGAGCCCGGGCTCCTGGCCGTGCGGTGGAACCCCATGAGCCGGGTCGCGGCCTACTCCCTGGCCCCCGGCGAGACCGCCCGGCCCTTTGGCCTTTCGCCCGCCTACCGGGGGCCCCACCCGGCCCAGATCGGGCTCGTGGTGGACGACTCCGGGTACACGAACCTCTTCGCGGGCGAGGAGGCCCGCCGGACCCCCGAGTACTTCCGCCGGAACCTCGTGGCCCTGGCCTGGCACCTGCGACCCGGGGCCCGGGCCCTGGTGGTGGGGCCCGGGGGCGGGAAGGACGTGTGGGTGGGGCTTTCGTTCCCGGATTCCACGATCCGGGCCGTGGAGATCAACCCCGGCGTGGTGGAGATGGTGGAGGAGGTGTTCGCCGGGTTCACGGGCCGGCCGTACCGGGACCCCCGGGTCGGGCTCACCGTGGCCGACGCCCGGGCGTTCACGGCCCGCACGGCCGAGCGTTACGACGTGATCGAGGCCTCGGCCGTGTTCGGCCGGATGCCCCCGGCCGCCGGGGCCTTCACCCTGTCGGAGGATTTCCTCCACACCCGGGAGGCCCTGGCCGCGTACTGGGCCCGGCTGACCGAGCGGGGCATCGTGTCCATCACCCTGTTCGCCACGGAACGCCGGGCCCCCCGGCTCGTGGCCCTGGCCCGGGACCTCCTGGACCGGGAGGGGGTGGCGAACCCGGCGGCCCACGTGCGGGTGGTGGCCGACCGGGCCGTGGCGAGCGTGCTCGTGGGCCGGGCCCCGTTTTCGGCCGCGGACGACGCCGTCATCCGGGCCTTCGCACGGGAGAACCGGTTCCGGGTGCTCTATCCCGGCGGCGAAAACGACGGGGGGCTTCTCGCGCGGCTCCTCGAGGCCCCGGACCTCGGGGCGGCCCTGGCGGAACTGCCCTACGACGTCTCGCCCCCCACGGACGACCGGCCGTTCTTCTACTACACCCTGCGCCCCGGCGATTTCCTCGCCGCCCCGGACCGGGCCGCGGGGTTCGACAACCAGGGCGTCCTCGTGCTCCGCACCGCGTTCCTCGGGCTCGCCGCCGCCGTAGGGCTCGGGCTCCTCGCGCCCGTGGGCCTGCGCCACGGGCTCCCCCGCGGGGGCGGGGCGGCGCTCGCGTACGCCGCGCTCCTCGGCGCCGGGTACATGCTCGTCGAGATCGGGGTGCTCAAGCGGCTCGTGCTCTTTCTGGCCCACCCCGTGTACGCGGCCGCCGCGGTTCTCGCGGCGTTCCTGTGCGGAAGCGGCCTGGGGAGCCTCGGCGCCCGGCGGATCGCGCCCACCCCGGGGCGGCTCGGCCTCGTGCTTCTGGCCGTGGCGGGGGCCGCCGCGCTCTGGGCCGGGTTCGGGCCCGCATGGCTTCGGCCCGACCACCCCTGGGGCCTCGCGGGCCGGGCGGGGCTCGCCTTCGTCGCCCTCCTCCCCCTCGCGGTGCTCATGGGCATCCCCTTTCCGGCGGGGCTCGGGCTCCTCGGTCCCGGCACCGGGCCGTGCCTGCCCTGGGCCTGGGCCCTGAACGGGGCGGCCGGGGTGCTGGGGTCGGTGGGGGCGCTCCTGGTCGCCCTCCACGGCGGGTACACCGCCACCCTGGCCCTGGGCGCGGGCCTCTACCTCGCGGCGGCCGGGCTCGCCCCCCGGCTCGGGAGGGGGGCGCCGTGAGGTGGCTTCTCGGCCTCGCCCTCCTGCTCGCCGCCTGCGCCCCCCCCGAGGGGCCGGGGCGGGTCGAGGGCACGGTGGAATGGGAGGGCCGGGGGGTGCCGGCCGCCCTGGTGCAGGCCTACGCCCGGCCGGACCTGGACCCCTCGGTGCCGCCCGTGGCCGAAGGCCCCACGGACGAGGAGGGACGGTTCCGGCTCGAACTCCCCCCCGGCACCTACTGGGTCTGGGCCCGGGCCACGGTGGACCGCCCGGGCCGCCAGGTGCGGCTCCGGGGCCAGGCCGAGCCGGCACCCGTTTCGGTGGCCGCCGGGCGCACGGCCACGGCCCACGTGGCCCTTTCGGACCCGTCCGGGTTCGGCGCGGCGGCCGCGGCCGGCGGGGTCTCGGTGCAGGGGGAGGTGCGGGGCGCCCCCCCGGCCGAGGTGATGGTGTACGCCTACCCGGGCCGGCCCGAGCGGCCCACGGGGCCCGGGTTCGCGGCGGCCGCGACACCCGACGCCGAGGGGCGTTACCGGCTTGTCCTGGCCCCCGGCCCCTACACCCTCGCCGCCCGGTGGCGCCAGACCGGCGAACCCCACGGGGCGCTCGAACCCGGCGACCGGGTGGCCGAGGCGGCGGTGGAGGTGAAGCCGCCGGGACCCGTGGCGGCGCCTCCCCTGGAGCTCCGGCCCCTGGACCCGGCGGTGTGGGGCCAGACCCTCCGGGCGACCCCGGCCGCCCACACCTGGGCCGAGGGCACGGTGACCGACGCCGCGGGGCGCCCGGTGGCCGGGCTCTACGTGCTCGCGTTCACCGATCCCCGGATGGTGGGGAAGCCGGCGGCCCTGTCGGCGCCCACCGACCCGGCGGGCCGGTTTCGGGTGTATCTTCCCGGCCCGGGCCGGTACTGGTTCGGGGCCCGGAGCCGCCTGGGGGGCCCGGCCGAACCCGGGGAGAAGGTCGGGGCGTTCCGGGGCGAGGACGGCACGGGGGTCCCGGTGGCCGAAGGCCAGCACAGGCAAAGCATCCGGATCGTGGTGGAGGAGATGTGGTGACGGGTAGGACGAACGAACCGGCTGGCCCGCCGACGAAAAGCCCCTTCGCGCGAGACTGCGAGTCCCTTTGCGGCTGGAAGGCTGGAAGGCTGGAAGGCTGGAAGGCGAAAACCCGTTGTGCGGACGGGATCCAGATCCCGTCGCGCAGGGGGCGTTCCGGAGGCCCCCCGCACCCCAGCCCTCTCCCCCGCCGGGGGAGAGGGTGGGGCGGCGCAGGGCCGCGGCGGCCGCCGGGCACGTTCCGGATCGCCTTCGCGGTTCTCGTGGCCGTGGCCCTCGCGGGCGGGCCCGCGGGCGCCCTCGCGGAACAGGGGATCCGGGGGCGGGTGAGCCACGAGGGGACCCTCGTGGAGGGCCTGGTCGTTCGGGCCTACCCTTACGCGCCCGGCACCTTCGGCCCGCTCACCGGGGAGGCACCCGCGGCCGAGGCCCGCACCGCCACCGACGGCACCTACCGGATCCAGCTTCCCCCCGGCCGCTACGTGGTGGAGGGGCTCGCCAAGGCCGAGGGGAACGCCGGGCCCCGGCCCGAACCCGGGGACCTGTGGTGCCTCTACGCCGGGTCCCCCGTGGTGGTCACCGAGGGGGCCTGGACCGCCGTGGGGCTCAACCTCGTGCGGGTGCCCCGGGAGGAGCGGCGGCCCACGGACCGAAGCCGCATCGAGGGGGCCATCACGTTCCAGGGCGAGCCGGTGGAGAAGTGCTACCTCTCGATCTACGCGGACCCCGCCACCGCCTTCCGGGGCCCGGCCCGGCAGACGGTGCCCGTGCGCACGGGCGCGTTCCGGGTGGCCGTTCCCCCCGGCACCTACTACCTCGTGGCCCGCAAGCGGGCCCGGGGCGGGTCGTTCGGCCCCATCGAGATCGGCGACCGGTTCAACTTCTACGCGGGGAACCCCCTGACCGTGGGCCCCAACGAGACCGTCCGGATCGAGATCCCCCTCGTGGAACGGCTGAGCCAGCTCGAGGAGGACCCGGGTGCCTACCAGGGGGTACCGGTGATCGTGACGGGTCCCGACGGAAGCCCCGCCGAGGGGTTCTACGTGCTCGCCTACGCCGCCCCGAACCGGGCCGGTCCGCCCCTCGCGGTGAGCGCCCCCACCGACGCCGAGGGCAAGGCCCACGTGCCGATCCCCCCGGGCACGGCGGCCTACCTGCGGGCCCGAAAGAGCCTGGGCGGCCCCCTGGCCGAGGGGGAGGCGTTCGGCGACGCCGAGGTGTCGGGCAACGCCCCGGCGGCGGTGACGATCCGGATCGGAGGGGCGCGGTGACCCGGTGGGCCGCCGGCCTCCTCGCGGCCCTCCTGCTCGGGGCCTGCGCGGCCCCCACGGCCTCGGTGCGGGGCCGGGTGATGCGCGATGGCGCCCCCCTGGCGGGCGCCGCGGTGCAGCTCGAACCCCGGGCCGGCGGGCCCGCCTTCGAGGTCAGCACCGGCCCCGACGGCCGGTTCGCCCTGGACCGGCTGCCGCCGGGGGCCTACCGGGTGGAGGCCCGGGGCCCGGGCGCTCTCGCCGCGCTGCCCGGCCAGAACCCCTTCTACGTACCGGCGGGGGAGCCGGTCTGGATCGGGCTCCAGGCGGTGCCGGCGGAGTCCCCCTCGTTCGCCCCGCTTCGGGAGGCCGAACCCGGGTTCGGCGCGATCGCGGGCCACGTCCGGTTCCGGGGTCAACCGGTGGAGGGCGCCGTCGTCACCCTGTACGCCGACCCGGACCACGGGCTCCGGGGCCCGGGGGTGATGGAGTCGTTTCCCACCGGACCCGACGGCGCCTACGTGATCGAGGGGGTCCTGGCCGGCCAGTACTGGGTGGTGGCCCGGAAGCGCCAGGGCCCCGGCGTGGGGCCGGTGCGGGAGGGCGACCTCTACGGCATCGCCCCGGCGAACCCCGTGGCCGTGAAGGACGGCCAGGAGACCCGCCTCGACCTGCACCTGGTGGAGAAGGAGCGCGACGCCCCGCCCGACGCCGGGATCCTCCGGCTCACCGGCACCGGGGTGCGGGGCCGGGTGGTGGACCCGGAGGGCCGGCCCGTGGCCGGGGTGTACGTGTTCGCCTACCGCAACCGGATCATCGGCCACGGCATGCCCGACTTTCGCACGCTCCCCACCGGCACCGACGGCCGGTTCGAGCTGCCCCTGGGGGACGGGGGCCTCTTCTACCTGGGCGCGCGGGAGAACGCCGGCGGCTCGCCGGTGCCGGGCGAATGGTTCGGGTTCTACGAGGGCTCCCCGGATCACGGCCTCGTGGTGCCCAAGGGTCGGGTGCGCGAGGGCGTGGAGATCGTGGTGAAGAGGGTGCTGGGTGGGTACTGAACGGCTGGGAGGCTGGGAGGCTGGCAGGCTGGGACGCGGGGACGCGGGGACGCGAACCGGCCGGGCGGCCGGGCGGCCGGGCGGCGCGAAAGCTGGGAGGCGGGGAGGCCGGGCCGCGGGCCCCCCGTCACCCGTCATCCGCCACCCGTCACGACCCTTCCGTCGTTCGTCGCCGCTCACGCTCGTCCGGGCTTTCGCTGCCCATGTTGTGCTGTTGCTGTTCCTGGCCGGATGCCGGGCCCCCGGGCCCGGGGTGGCGCCGTCGGACCTCCACGCCATGCCCACCGAGTCCATCACCGGCCGGGCCGAGTGGTCGGGCGAGGTGGTGGTGGACCGGATCGTGGTGGTGCGCTCCGGGGGCGAACTCGTGCTCGCCCCCGGCACCCGGGTGCGGTTCCGGCGGATCGACTGGGACGGCGACGGGATCGGCGACGCCGAGATCACGGTGGAGGGGCGGCTCACGGCCGTGGGCACGGCCGAGCGGCCGATCGACCTCGCCTCGGCCGAACCCGATCCCCGGCCGGGGGACTGGAAGTACCTCATGGTGAACTTCGCGGCCGGGGCCGAGCTCGACCGCGTCCGGGCGCGCCACGCCTTCAGCGGCATCCAGGTCCACTACAGCCCGGCGGCGATCCGGAACTGCGAGTTCGCCGAAAACGTGGACGGGGTGCGGTTCTCCACCGCCGACCTCGTGGTCACGGGCACCTGGATCCACCACAACACCCACGGCATCCGGTTCGAGGAGCGTGGCCACCCGGCCCGGATCGAGGGAAACGAGATCTCGGACAACGAGGTGGGCGTCTTCGCGGTGACCCGGTGCGGGGGCGGCACGGTGTTCCGCCGGAACAACTTCAGGCGGAACCGGGTGCCCGTGAAGCTCGGGTGGGAACAGGACCGGGGCCTCGCGTTTCCCGGGAACTACTGGGGCGGGCTCACGGCCCTCGAGGTGGTCGGGGCCTCCCTCGACGGCCGGGAACGGCGGCTCGAGCCGGGGATCACGGTCGAGCCCGTTCTCCCCGAACCCGAACCGGTCCCCTGGCCCTTCCGCGGCGAGCCGCCCCGGTACTAACACCAACGGAAGTATTGTCAGATCCCCGTGGTCGCTACGGAAACCAGCGGGTGGGGGGCTGGTGGAGAGCCGGGTGCGGCCCCTCACCTCGCCGCGCCCCACCAGGCTTGGATTGCTTTCGAAGATCCGGAACTTCCGTTGCCGGCGCCCCGACCGACCGCGCCGGCAACGGCATGGAAAGGCGCGGCGATCTGGTGCCGCACTCGCGCCCGGCCGGAACCAGTCCCCCACCCGCCCCCGGCAATACGTTTGAAGGTAGTGGCAGTTGGGCGACAGGAAAACCGTTCGTCGTTCCTCGCAGGTCGCCGGTCGTTTCCGTCCGCACGTCCGCACGTCCCAACGTCCGCGCAGAACGCCTACCCCCCCAGCCAGTGCCAGAGGGCCGCGGCCAGGCCGCCGCTCACCACGAGCCACGACGGCAGGTACCACGCCGCCGCCGGCCGGGTGGCCGGGTCGCGGACGCGCCACCACAGGACCCGGGCGCTCCGGAGGATGCCGGCCGCCAGGACCCCGAGGGCGACCCAGCGAAGGGCCGCCAGCGGGAGCAGAAGGTCGGGCTTCGGCAGGAGGCCCGAGGCGTGGATGGCGAGGTAGGTCTCGGCGCCCCACGGATCGTAGACGAGATACGGCAGGTAGGCGGCCTTCGCGTTCAGCTTCACCAGGGCGAGCGCCAGGTGGCCGCCGAGCACCGGGCCCACGAAGGCGGGCAGCGCGGCGAGCCACCCCCAGCCTCGAGCCTTCGGCCCGGGGCCGGGCGCGGACCCGGGCGCCCCGGCCGCGGGGCGCCCCGTGACCCGCGCGCCCAGGCGCCCCAGGATCGGTGGCAGGCCGAGGAGAACCGCCGGGACGACCGCCCCCATCCAGAGGGCCCGGAACCAGGCCGGCGGCAGCACCCCGGGCGTCAGGGCCACCTCGGCCTCGGGCCAGGTGCGGTAGAGGGCCAGGGACACCAAGCCCAGGAGGGCCCCCAGGAACACGGCCCGGGCCGGGGGCAGCGCCCCCGCGGCCGGCCGCCGGCCCCACCACACCCCCAGGTTCCCCTCCGGGCAGCGGCGCACGCACCGCAGGCACAGCAGGCACTCCGTGGGATCCATCCGGGTCGGATCGAGCGCCACGGGGCAACCGGCCCGATCCCTGCGGCGGAACCAGACC
Source organism: Deferrisoma sp. (assembly GCF_054681715.1). Classification (NCBI taxonomy): domain Bacteria; kingdom Pseudomonadati; phylum Thermodesulfobacteriota; class Deferrisomatia; order Deferrisomatales; family Deferrisomataceae; genus Deferrisoma; species Deferrisoma sp. The sequence goes on along the minus strand of NZ_BAAHFQ010000026.1, from coordinate 22,715 downwards.
CACCGGCCCCAGTCGAGGCGCCGCCACTCGGGGTCGGTGGCCACGCAGGCCCGGCCGCAGGCGCGGCAGCGGCCGGGGTCCCGGGCCCGCACCGCGAGCGGGGTGTGCCGGGCGTAGAGGGAAAGCACGGTGCCCACGGGACACAGGCCCCGGCAGAAGGCGCTCCGGCGCCACAGAACCGCACTCCCCACGGCGAGCCCCACCACCCCGGCGATGAGCGCCGCGGTGGCGTGGGGGCTCAGGTTCGCCTCGAACCACACGACGGCGGCCACCCCCGCCCCGAACACCGCAAGGCTCCCCCACCCCCGGGCGATCCACCGGGGCCAGGGGAGCCCCAAACCCCGGCGGCCGAGCCCGTCGGCCACCCACCCCAGGGGACACACCCCGCACCAGGCCCGCCCCAGCACCGGCACGACCGCCACGAGCCCCATGAACCAGAACACCCAGAAGAGAAGCGTCGTGGCGTGGGTGTACACCCGGGGGTGGAGATCGGGCACCCCGGGGATGGCGTCGTAGCCCCAGCCCAGGGCGATCAGCGCCACGGTGCCGGCGAGCCAAAGCGCCCGGAGCGCGGTCTGGGCCGCCGGCCGCAGGAACGGCCGGGTCAGGGGATGGCGGTAGAGATCGACGGGACGGGTGGACAAGGGTGTGGACTCCGTTTTTGGGGCGGCTAGGCGGCCGGGCAGCTAGGCGGCTGAGACCCTTCCGGATTTCGGCGTCGCCGCTTGCCCGAGCCTGTGGGAGCGGTCCCCGGGCCAGGGATCAGAATTCAGAGGGCGGATGTCAGAATCCCCCCGTCCTCTGTGCGCTGCCCGCTGGCGCCGCGCTCCTGGCAACGGGCACGGCCAGCCTCCCAGCCTTCCAGCTTTCCAGCTTTCCAGCTTCCCTCACCGATACACGCTGTCGGGCAATCGCTCCTCCCCCTTGGCGTCGCGGAAGGTCTGGGGGGTCTTGCGCACCAGGGCGAGGCTCCGAGCCGCCCACTCCCGCACGGCGGGGACCGGGTCGTCGGTTCGCAGGCGTTCCAGACCTGCCTCGGCACCTCTCGCCTCGAGCACCCCCAGGGCCCGGGCCGCCTCGAGCCGCACGCGCCAATCCGGGTCGTCGAGGAGGGACACCAGGGCGCCGGCCGCCTCCGGGTCCCCCAGCATCCCGAGGGCCCAGGCCGCCGGGGCCCGGGTCTGCGGGTCGCGCAGCGCTGCCACGAGGAAGGATTTGGCCCGCCGATCCCGGATGTCGCCCAGGGCGAGCACGGCCTGCACGCGCGCCGCAGGGGAAAGGGACGGCGCGGCCTCCAGGATCGCCGGGACCCCGGCCTTCCCCAGCTTCACCAGGGCCCGGGTGGCCTCCCGGGCGGTCTCCCCGCCCGCGGCGAGGGCCGCCGCAAGGGCTGGGGCCGCCTCGGCCCGGCCCAACTCCCCCAGCACCCAGGCCCCCACGTACCGGCGGGGGAAGCCCTCGTCGGCCAGGGCCTCCCGCGCCGCGTCGAGCGCCCAGGGCCATTTCCGATTCCCGGCCACGGCCAGGGCGTGTTCCCGGAGCACGGGATCGCCTGCCCGGCACGCCCGTTGGATCTCCGGTTCCACGGCCTCGGGCGGGAGGGCGAGCACCGCCTTGTAGGCGGCCGAGCGCGTTTCCTCGTCCCAGGGCCGTCCCATCCGGCCCACCAGTTCGGCCACGGCCTTGGAATCCCCGGCCGCCGCCGCCCGGGCGAGTTCCTCCACCGGCACCGTCCGCGGCACCCCGCAGGAGACGAGCAGAAGAAAAAGGGGCGCGGCGAGTCGCAGGCCGCAGGTCCTCCACCCCGCCGCCCGACCGCCTAGCCGTTCAGCCTGACCCCCGTGACGCGTGACGGGTGACCGGTGACGGGTGAGGACACCACCCGGCAGCGCGCCCCCCGGCCACCCGGCCGCCCAGCCGCCTCGCCGCCTCGCCACTCCTACCATACCTTGTGCACCGTGATGTCCACGCCGGTCACCACCTGCCCCTCCGGCACGATAACGGCCGAGGGATCCACGGTGCCCCGGTCGTAGCGGCCGTAGAGCTCGCCCACCTCGGGGGGGCCCCCGTACTTGTCCCGGGCGCAGACGTAATAGGTGCCGCCCTCCGGCAGCTTCACTTCGTAGCGACCGTCCGGGCCGGTCTTGGCCGACACGAACTTGGGCCGCTCCGACATCTGGATGTGGTCGTACACGTGGACCCGCACCCCTTCCACGGGATGGCCCTCGGCGTCCACCACCCGGCCCCGGATCCCCGTGGCCCAGCCGGCCGCCTCGCCCAGGGGCTGCTTGGTGTTGCCCTCCTTCACGTAGGCGAGGATCGGAAGGTCCAGGGGTTTCCCCGCTTCCACGGTGATCCGGACGGGCTCCGACTTGAGATCCCCGGCCCGCACCGGTCCCGTTTTCGCCCCGCCGGCCCGCCTCCGGGCCACCACCAGGTACTCCCCGGGTGGCAGTTCGGTCTCGAACGCCCCGTCCTTCAGAGGCCCGAACTGGAGGTACGGCGGTCCCCGCAGGTCCATACCGGGCTTGTACACGTCGAGGATCACCCCGGCCGCCGGCTCGTACACCGTGCCGGTCAGGCGGGTCAGGGCCCCCGGATCGCTCCCGGATCCGGAACACGCGGCCAGAGCCATCAAGGCCAACAACGGAAAAACCGACCTACGCATCCCTCGCTCACTTCCGACGCTCTACGGCGCCGGCCTGGTGTCCACCACCCGGTCCCGCGGCACGAGCCACAGGAGCACCGGGTCGGGCACCGCGTTGTGGTCCTCGTTCACCCCGTCCAGGAGGGCGATCCCCACCGGGTACACCCCGCCCGGGTCCAGGCGGACGTCCTCCGGGTCGCTCCCCCGGAGGGCCCGGCGGAAGGTCACGGTCCATCGGCCCCTCCGCCACCGCCCCTCGGCCTTCACCTCCGTGCGGCCCGGGGCGTCCGCCCGGTCCAGGAACGCCGGGGCCCGGGCCCCGGGTTCGGGGTCCGGGGCCTCCGCCGGGCCGCCCCCCTCCGGCACCCGGTTCTCCACGAACCGGTCGCCCGGCGCGTCGGGCTCCCGGCCCCCGGGCCCCAGGGAAAGGTCGTCGGCCTCTCCCCCGGGCCGGCCCCAGCCGGCCTTCCACTCCCACAGGTCGAGCCGGCCCCAGCCGGCCGGGGTGGCCATGCGGTAGTCGGCGAACGCCCGTGGCCCGGCCATCCGGAAATCCTCGAGATGGCAGGCCCGCACGCAGGTGAACCCCTCGGCCGCCGCCCCCCACAGGAGCGCCGCCCCGTCCTGCCCCGGCCCCTCCCGGCGCCATCCCCGGCCGTCCCAGCGCCACCCGGGCCCCCGGTGGGGGGTGGGATCCGACCAGACGAGCCGCACGAACGCGTCGCGTTGCGTATAGAACGCCCGCACCTCCAGGTCCACCGGCGGGGTTTTCGTGCCGTGGTGGCAGGAGGCCGTTGCCTTGTGCACCGAGTCGGCGTCCACCGCCGCCCCGGCGGCCCGGGTGGTGCGGCCCCCCACCGCCCGGACCCGGAGCGCAACCGCCCCGGCCCAGTCCCCCTCGGTGGGGGGATGGTCCAGGGGAAGGGCGAGCACCCGGTCGCCGGGGGTGCCGCAACCCGCCGCCAGGACGGCCGCGGCCAGCAGGGAGAGGAAGGTTCGAAACCGCACGGAAGGGGGTACCCGGAAGCCGCTCAGGGGTTACGCCCGCCCGAGGGCGGCCACACCCACCGCACCTCGCGCGCCAGGGTCTTGGCGAACGGGTCGGCCCGGGCCTGCAGTTCGGCCCATTCGGCCTCGGTGTACACCAGCAACTCGGCGGGGACCGGCAACTCCTCGGTGCGCCACGAAAGCCCCCGTCGCTCGAAGGGTTCGGCGCTCCGGGCCACCACGGCCACGAGGTCGAGATCGCTCCCCGGCCCCCAGTCGCCCCGGGCGTAGGAGCCGAAGTACCCGAGCCGGCGGAGTTCCGGGTGCCGGCCGGCCTCGTCCCGGACCCACCGGCCAAGCGCTTCGAGAACCTCGTCAGGCCCGGGCCATCTGAGCACGGGCGAACGCAACGATCTCACGGGCATAGTCCACCGCGGGCCCGCTGTGGAGCGGGCCGTAGTGCTCGGCCGGCGCCCCGGCCGGGTGGCCGTTGGGGCACCGGGTGGGGATGTAGTAGCCGTCCAACACCTTGGCCTTTTGAACCAGGTCGTCCGGCACCTCGAGCGGAAGCTCCTTGAGCAGGCGCGCCACCACGTGGCCCCAGGCGTCCTGGCCGCACCAGAGGTGCAGGGCCTTCACCCCCTTCTCGGCGGCCTGCTGGGCCACGAAGCAGGCCCATTCGTGCCGGCCCAGGCGGGCCGCCTGCTCGGCCATCCCGAGGTCCAGTTCCGCCTGGGTCAGCCAATCCTCGGCGCGGTTCGGCATGCTCCTCCCTCATGGACCGGGCCCGTGTTCCGCCAAGCTTCCCAACCGTTCCACCAGTTCCCTCGCCCGCGGCACCCACGGCCGAACTTCCTCCTCGTCGAAGCGGACCAGGTCGGCGTAATCGCCCTTCTGCCGGCTATCGAAAAGCTGGTCGTAAAACTTTCCGAGGTCCACGGGAAGCAGCCCTGGCCGCACGAACTCCCGATGGAGCAACGAGCGGATGCCGGAGTGCTTCGGGCTCGACAGCCCCTTCGCCAAGAGAGCCGCTGACGCAGCGTAAAAGGCCGCGTAGTACAGCCGGTTCACCGCGGAGTTTCCGTGGCCAGCCCCCAGAAGAAGCTCGGCTTCCTCTAGCGCCTCTCTCGCGCGTTCCAACCTGTACCTGATCAGCTCTGCGATTTCGGGGCTCACAGGATACGGCCCTCTCGCTCGACATTCTGCACAAAAGGCATGGCACGAAAGACGGGGCTTTCCCAGCGCTCCCTCGACTCCGCGAACACGGTGATGACTGCTCCCGTCTCGAGTTCGACCGGATAGATGGCCTCGCGGATCCGTTGCTCCCGGGCGAGGTCCACGGGCCCCTCCAACAAGACGAGCAGGTCGTAGTCGGAGTCCTCCCGTGCGTCCCCGCGAGCCCTTGAGCCATAAAGGATCACCCGGGCCGCCGGCTCCACCCGGCGGATCAGGGCCTTGCACCGGGAGAGCAGAACGTCGTCAACCGTTCTTTCCATCTGAGAGTCCCCGCTACCGGCTATCCATGACGAAACCGTCCCTTCCGGGAATGCCGCGACCATGGCCCCGCCTTGGTTCTTGGCCGTGCCGCCGTATTATACTGCCTAATCAGTATGACCGACACCACGGCCAGGGGGTTCCCCACGTGAGCGCCTCACCCGACATCGAGACGATCCGCCGCGCCGTCGTCGAGGTGGTGGGCGACGACCCCGACGTGGTGGCGGCCTATCTCTTCGGCTCCCGGGCCACCGGGCGGGAGAAGCCGGGAAGCGACGTGGACGTGGCGCTCCTCATGCGCGAGGGGTTCGACTACCTCGAGAACTACGACCACATCCTCCGGGTCATGGGGGAACTCGAGGACCGCCTCGGCACCCGCGTGGACGTGGTGTACCTGAACCGGGCCGACCCCGTGCTCCAGCGCGAGGTGCGGAGGAAGGGCCGGCTTCTTTGGGAGCGCGACCGTAACGCCCGCATCGCCTGGGTCGTACGCAGCCGAAAGCTCTGGCTCGACGGCGAGCACCGCCGCCGCATCTACCGCCAGGTGCGCGCCCGCAAGGCCAAGGAGGCCCTACCCGATGGTTGACCGCTTCGGGCTGGAAGGCTGGAAAGCTGGGAGGCTAGGGGGCCAACTGCGGCTCGTCGGCGCCGCGTGCCTCGTGGCCTTTGCCGTCTGCGTGCGGGCCGAAGAAACCCAGATCCGCTGGAGTGGGGGCGTGGCGCTCGATCGGCCGCTCACGGTGGAGGCCGGGCAGACCCTCGTGGTCGAACCCGGCACCGAGATCGCGGCCGGCCCGGAGGGCACCGTGCTCGTGCAGGGGAAGGCCTATCTCCTGGGGGCCGGGGAGGCGCCGGTGCGGATCCGGGGCACCCGGGAGGCCCCGACGGCCGTCTTCCAGATGAACGCGCCCGAGGCCGTTTTGCGGCTCCACCGGGTGGAGGCCGAGGGGTGCGGCACCGTGGTCGGGGCCACGGCCGGGACGGTCGTGGTCACGGACTCGGCGTTCCGCCGAAACGCCACGGCCCTGCGGCTCCAGATGCGCACCCGGGGCGTCCTCCGGGACGTCACGTTCGAGGAGAACGACCTCGGCCTCGCGGCGGACAACGGCGCGCTCGTCACGGTGGACGACGCCGTGTTCCGGAGGAACAAGGTCGGGGTGGGCGCCGGCAACTCGGTGCGGCTCACGGTGCGGGGCAGCCGGTTCGAGGCGAACGAAACCGGCTACGGCCAGATGAACGGGGCCGACACGGCGATCGAGGACTGCGCCTTCACGGGGCAGACCGGCGCGGCCGTGTTCCTTCGCCAGTCGCGCCGGAGCCCCCGGATCTCGTTTTGCCGGTTCGCCGAAAACGAGGTGGGTGTCGCCGCCTGGTCCACCAGCCACCCGCTGGTGGAGGCGAGCGAGTTTCGGAAGAACAAGAGGGCGTTCGACGCCAAGGAGTTCTGCGGACCGCTCCTTCGGTTCAACGCCTTCGAGGAAAACGGGGAGGCCGTGCGCCTCGACCACAAGAGCGGGGCCAAGGTGTTCGGGAACCGGTTCCGGGGGAACGGGGTCGCCCTGTTCCTCGACTTCTCGTCCTACCCCGAGGTCCGGGGGAACCGGTTCGAGAAAAACGAGTGGCACGTGAGGCTCGGCCGGTTCATGTCGGCCGACTGGGAGCGGCGACAGGGCTCGGCGGGGTACACCCTGCAAAACGCCCGGGGCCGAAACACCCGAAACCCCATGATGCAGGGTGCCGGGAGACTGCCGGAGGCCGCCGGCACCGTGGACGTCTCCCAAAACGCCTGGGACGCCGACACCCTGGCCGAGATGGCCGCCGGCCCCGAGGCCAACCTCACCCGCCTCTGGGACGGCCGCGACCAGCCCGAGGTCACCTACCCCGACTGGGGCACGGGCGACGAGACGTTCCGGCTCGACATGGTGCGGTACGACCCGCCCCTCGGGCGAGGCATCCCCGCGGGGCCGCCGGCGTGGGTTCCGCGCCAGGAGCGAGACATTCCATCAGATCCAGGCGGTAGGGGCCCGCCGCCGGAACAACCTATGAAAAATCGGTAGACTTGCCGGTTCCCTGCCTCAGGGGTATGTATACCCCAAGTTAAGTTCACCCCCCTGAGAGGTGGAGACGATGCGCCTCGACAGGTCGTTTCGCTCGGTTTGTCTTGTGAGCATGGTGCTCGCGGCGGCCCTGGGTCCAGGAGGCTGCGGAAACGGGACCGACACTGCTTCCATCTCTCGGGTTGACGGGACCGTCATGCTCGAGGGGGCCCCCGTGGCGGGGGCGAGAGTCGCTCTGTCGGCGGGGAACGAAACCATTACCGACCAAACGGGCGCTTTCGTGTTCAGCGAAGTCCCGCCGGGAAACCTCCTCCTGACCGCAAGTTACCTTGCCGACCTTTACGCGGCCGAGAAAACTGTCCAACTCGAGGACGGGGAAACGGAAACGGTCAGTATGGTACTCACCCGAGTTCCGGGTGTGGGCCACACCGTCGGGGCCGTGACAGGCGGGGATATCCGTTCGGCAAACCCAGGACTCACCGCCTTTGCCGTTCAGGACATCGTCGTGGGGCATGGCTACGCGATCCTGTGCGACACGGCGAACGGGTTCGAGGTGATCGATGTCACCGACCCCACCGCCCCCCGGTTCGTGGGCGGCGTGTTCGGGGATCGCATCTGCGAGGCGGGGGCCTTGGACTGGCCGCTCTGGTACTGCGGCTGGAACGATGCGGAGGGCGGCGGGGTGGCCGTCTATGCCCTGGAGGATCCGGCCCATCCGCGGAAACTCGGCGAGGCGGTCACGGATAATCAGGTGTACGGCTTGGACCTTTCCGGCCAGGTCGTCTACACCGTGGGGAGCCGTAGCTTCCAAACCTACCGCGTCGACGACCCAGCCGCTCCCGCCCTCCTTGCCAGCCTTCCCATAAAGGGCGAAGGTGTCGAGGTGCGCAACGGGTACGCGTTCGTCGCCACCCGCGGCGGCCCGGTGTTCACCGTGATCGACGTCGCCGACCCAGCCAACCCGCAGGTCGTGTGGCGATCGGACGAGGAAGACGAGGGCGTGGACTGCGTCCTCGACGGCACCTACGCATACGTCGCCGCGAACCGGGTGTACCACTACGACGTCCGGGATCCCCTCAGTCCCCGGCTCGTCGGGATTGTCGACTCGACCGAACTCCTGGGCCAGGGAGCCACGCTGAGGGTGGGCGTGCTCCAACTGGAGGGGCTGACCGCAGAGGCCGGGCGGGTGTACCTGGGGGCCGTGCGAGACGGCCTCATCGTGGTGGACTACGCCGACCCCCACCGGCCCCGGTTCGCCTGGCAGACCGACGACACGGTGCCGTTCGCCATGAACGTGTACGTGGAGGGTGACTACGCGTTCGTCGCCGCCCGTACCGACGGGATGCGGGTCGTCCGGCGGCGCTGAGTCCGTCGAGGCGTTTCACCGGAGGCTTTTTGCTCCCGGGCCGACCCTCACCGCATGGGTAAAGAGATGCCTGGCCGTCCGAAACGCCAGGACCGGGCGGTCGTCGGTGTTCACCTCGCCCGGCGGCACCGCTTCCCCCCGCTCGAACCACCCCACGTACGCGCCCCGCTCGCCCCCCGCCTCCGCAGGGAGGGCGTCCGGTTCCGCAGGGGGGGTTAGGAACACGGCGTCCCCCGGGCGTGGCGCCCACAGGGTCCACGACGGGAACACCGACGCGAAGGTGGCCTCGAACAGCGCCCAGTCTTCCGCCGAGGTGCCGTAGGCCTGAAACCACTGGACCAGGGTCCCGCCCGGCGTGAGGCGCTCCCGGCAGATGGCCAGGAACTCCCGGGTGAAAAGGGACCAGGAGGCCCCCACCCAGGGGTTCGACGGCTGGGAGATGATTACGTCGAACCGCTCCGGCGTCGTGGCGAGATAGTGCCGGGCGTCGTCCACCACGAGCGTGAACCGCGGGTCTTCCCGGACCCCCGCGTTCACCGCCCGAAACCACGGCGCCGCCGCAACCACCTCGGGCGAGATCTCCACACAGGTCACCCGCTCCACGGGAAACCGGAGCACCTCGGCCACGGTCTGGCCGCTTCCCCACCCGATCACCAGCACCCGCTTGGCAGCCGGCCTCACGAGCAGGGGCAACCGGGCCAGAAACACCTGGGTGGGTTGGTCCATCAGGGTGTTCGACGCAGGTTTTCCATCCACCACCAGGAACCGCTGCCCGCGGCTTTCGGCCACCACCACACTCGCCACGGGTCCCTCGATGACCTGGAGCACCGCGGGCAGGCCCGCCGGATCCAGCGGCCCGGGTTTTCCATCCACCCGTTCCAGCATGCGCGCGTACCGCGGGGCGGCCCAGTACACCCCCGCGTGCCAGACCATGGGGGGCGGCGCGGGGGCGGCCGAAAGGAGCGCTATCGCGGCCGCGGCCGTCAACGTGAATGCCCCGGCCCGGCGGGGACCGGATCGGCAGGCCCACCAGGCTCCGGCCACCACTGCGTACCCCGCGGCCAGGAGCTTGTAACTTCCGAACACGCCGCACCGCGGCACCAGCGAAGCGTTCGCCGCAAGGGGCCCCAGCACCGCCCCCGCGGTGTTCGCCGCGACCACCGTTCCGAAGGCTCCCGTGGACCTCCGCGCGCTTCGCCACAACAGTGGAAGCAAGGTGCCCGCCCAAAGCGTTCCGGGCAGCACGACGACCAGGACGCACACCACCTGGGCCGCCGTGAGGTCCCCCCACCACACCCCGCTTGGAGGCAGATGCAGGGCAAGCCGCAACGTGGCCTCCGGAAGGCGAGCCAACGCCCACGCCAGCGCTGAGAACCCCGCCGTGGCGGCCAGAGCGCACCACGGACCCCGTTCGGGCCGAAAGCGCGCCGCGACCCAGCCCCCCGCACCCAGCCCGAGGAGGAACGGCGCCAGGGACAGAACCGCACCGTACACGCCCACCCCCACCACCGGCGTCAGCAGCCGGGCGGTGAGCACCTCCAAGCCCAGGGTCAGGAACCCGAACGCAAACCCGAGCGCTGCCGCTCCCCAACCCAGTGGGGCTTCTGCCGCCGCCGTGTCCTCAGCGCCCCCCTCCCAGGGCAACGCTCCCCTCCGGACGCGGCCGAACCCGAGGGCCGCCGCTGCCGCCACCAGCGCCAACCCGGCCGCGCTCCCCCGAAGGCCCAACGCCTCGATGCCAAGGCAGCCCGTGGCAACAAGCCCCGCGGCTCCCCCCACCACCAGCCAGCCGTAAAGCGACGGCAGCCGCCCCGTCCGGGTACCGGTCCCCGCGGCCAGGGCCGGCAACACGGCGGCCGCCGGCACCGCGGCCAGAGCTGCGGCAAGAGCCCCACCGGCGCCTCCCCCCCAGCGCAGCGCACCCTGGGCCGCGGGGTGTGCCCAACTCGCGAGCGCCAGCGGAACGGCCGAAGCCGCGATCCCGGCGTGGGCGGCCACCAGCGCCGGTCCCGGCCCCCAGCGTCTTCGCTCGAGGGCCCAGCCCACCGCCCAGGTCCCGAGGGCCATGCCGCCCATGTATCCGGACACGACCGCGGCGAGAGCCGGCGGAGAGGCCCCGAGCACGAGTTCCAGAGCCCGGAACCAGAGCACCTCGATCCCGAGCGCCGCGAATCCGGAGGCGGCGCACAGCACGCGAACCGCCGTCATGACATCGCCCGACATCTCCGACTACGGGGAGGAGATCCCCAACCCTTCGGCCAGGGCCGCGACCCGGGCCGCCGCGTCCGGATGGAACACCGGTGACCACGCGAGCCGCCGCACCTCCTCCACCGCCCCGGCCGCCCGCTCGTGGCCCAGGCGTACCAAGACCTCCGCCCGGGCGAGCCGGGCCAGGTCGTCCCATGGGCGGTACCGCAGGGCGAGATCCAGCATCCGAAGCGCCCCGACCAGGTCCCCCGCCTCCAGCGCCCCGCCCGCCTGCACAGCATATTCGAGGCCATAGGCGGCATCGAGCGTTGCCGCCCGTTCCAGCGACCGCAGCGCCTCCTCGGTTCGCCCCGCCGCGGCCTCGGCCCGGAACCGGGCGTACCAGGCGTCGGGGTCACCCGGATCGGTTCCCGTCAACTCCCGGCACACGGTGAGCGCCCCCTCAACCTCGAGCATCGAGGAGAGAAACAGCGCCCGCGCCCTCTCCCGCCAAGAGGTAGGGAGCGGTTGCTCCAACACGCTTGGGGCTTGCATCACGTCCAGGAGCCTCCGGCCCGCGAACCGGAAGTCCAAGGGCACACCGAGTGGGCCGTTGGAGAAAGAGAAGGTGACGCCGTCGGCCCCTTTGGCCAAAGACACGATCTGCCGCGCCACGTCCTGGAGCAACCCGAACACGGGCGTTCGGACCTCGTCGAGGTACAAGGCGCTGAGATAGCTGAGATCGACGTGCATCCCGTAAGGCCGCCCCCCCAACGCGTCGCCAACCTCCTCCAGCCGAAACCCGATGACCGTGGGCACCCCTTCCACATGGCCGCGGCCCCAGCCCTGGACCACCTGAAACGTCGCTCTCTCCCCCTCCGAAATGAGTCCGCGGTCGCGCATCTGATCGAGGACGATTTCCACACGGGCATCCGCCAATAGGCGCGCCGGCACGGGCACCACCCACACGAGGGCACCGATCCGGCCCGTCGCCAGCGCCAACCGGACGGCGTTTTCGGGTAGGAAGGGGGGATCGGCCGACTCCCATCGTGCACCACGCCCGACGTCGGACACGCTCGGACCAAGGGCGCCGAGCGCCTTCGCCCGGACAGGCGGGGGGAGCGGCACCAAGTACGGATCCCGGCTGAGGAGCACGAGCGCCCGGCCCGGCTCGCCCGTCCACCGGGCGACGGCCTCCGACGCCTCCTCGAACACCGCGGGTGCCGCGGCGGCGTTCGCTCCGATCATGAACGCAAGAACGGCGAGCGCCGCCTGCGACGCCCGCCGGAATCCGCGCCACATCGCCTGACCGGTCACCTACCCGCTCCCCAGGCGACCGCCTGGAGAAAACACCCGCCCCCTCCCCCGCCGCCTCCCCCGCCAGTCGGCGCCGACACCGCCACCCGGAACACCTCGACCGGGCTCCAGCGGTCCTCAGTGGTTCCGTCCCCCAGCTGCCCGCGGGTATTCCGACCCCAAGCAAACACCCGCCCGTCCGACTTCAGGGCGATCACGTGCCCTCCGGGTTCCAGTGGGTCCCCCCCAGGAACCTCGACCGGCATATCCTCCTGCCCGGCGTCCACGGCCGCCCAGTCCGTGTCCGACCCTACCTGCGTGGGGACAAGGCGATTCTCGGTGTTGCCCAACCCGAGTTGGCCGAATCGGTTCTCGCCCCATGCCCACAGGGTCCCGTCTGTGCGGATCGCCACGCTGAAATCCCCCGCAGCGGCCACGGCAACCCACCCCGTTACCGTCCCCACGCGCACGGGTTCCCCGCGGTCCGCGGTATCTCCCACGCCCAACTGACCCTTGTGGTTCCTGCCCCAGGCCCAGAGAGCACCGTCCTCGTCGATGGCCAGGGTGTGGTCGGCGCCTCCCGTTGCAGCAGCCCACTTCCTTCCATCCGGGTGAGGGATCTCCCTCGGGTCACCCCGGTCGGGCTCCGTGGCCCCGCCGATGCCGTCACCCAGTTGCCCGTACTCCTTGCGCCCCCAGCCCCACAGCCGGCCGGCGGTGTCCACGGCGAGCGAGTGGTCCCGACCGGCCCCGAGCCAGACCCAGCCCTCTTCCGGTACTCCAACCATCTTTTCGGGCGTCTCGATCACCTGATTGGCGTCGGGAGAACTGCCCGCTTGCCCGTTCTTGTTCCACCCCCACGACCACAGAGAATTCGTGGCCACGGCTATCCCGTGATCCAGGCCGGCCGTCACCCCGTTCCAGTCGCCGCCTGCCGAGATGCGGGCCGGCGACCACACGTCCTGCCTCGGTTCCCCATCTCCCAACTGCCCATCGAAGTCGTAACCCCAGGTCCACAGCGACCCGTCGTCGGCACAAACCCCGGCCGTGAAACGCCCGTACGCAGCCACCGCGGCCCACCTGTCGCACCCGGTAGCGGTCACTTCCACCGGCTCGTGTCGGTCCGCGGTGTCTCTCACACCCAACTGCCCGTGCGCATTCCAACCCCACGCCCACAGGCGTCCCTCAACGTCCAAGACCATCGAATGCCCCGCGCCGGCCGCCACGAGCGGTCTCTGCGGGGGCACCGGCCCCGACCATGCGCCCACCGCCCCCGCCAAGACTCCCGCGACGGCCAGAACGCGGCCCCATTCGACACTCGACATGCGCTTCATCCTCGTCCCCTCTCCTCCCCCATCCCCTTTCTCGCCTCTACGCGCAGAGTACCGCGAACCAAAAAAACGGCAACTCCCCGGCCACCGACAACAAAGGGGCCGGTCCGTCCGGCCCCTTTGTCGCTGCCCACCCCACTCCACGTTAGCAGGGGTGCACGCTCGAGGTTCCCACCACCTTGGGCTTCACGTAGGTCGTCTTCTTCATGGCTCGCTCCTTTGGGTTGGGGGGCTAAAGGCCGTAAATCTAAATCGTGAATCGTTGGTCGCGGGTCGTTGCTCGTTCGCGCATCTCGCCTCGACTTCCTCTGGCGCACGGCGAGCGAAGCCGGTCGCCGCCTATCCCGTCAACCGGCGCTCCCGACCTTTTCCCTATCTCCCTGCCACAACCGCAGATCGATCGACTCAAGGTCCACGACCCCGCGTGCCGGGTCGATGCCGATCCCAACCGGCACTCCTCTCGCATCGACATCGATCACAACCCCCTCCACCACCTCCACGGAATCCGCAGCAGGGGTTGCCGACAGTTCGATGTACAGGGAGTCGGTTTCCGGGTAGTAAGCCACTTTCATGGTCAAAACCTCGGCTTAAATCTTCGATCGGGAAACGCGTTGTGGACGGTGCAGCCATCCTCCAGGGTAACAACGCGAAGGTATTTTCCTAGTTCTTCGACATAGATCCACCTTCGGATCCGGCCGTTAGGCTCCACCTCCTCAGCCACCGGCTTGCTCAGAGCCGCCTCAATCCACTCGGACCGAAGATAGGCCCTCTTTCGGAGTACCTGCTCCCGGAAGTACCTCGTGGTCTTCACACGCCCGCCCCATACACTCGCCGAACACTGCACTCCCCAGGAACACACCTGCTTCTTCCAGACTCCCCGTTTCCATCTAAACTCGGCCAGATGACGAAACGGTCGGGCACCGAGGCGACGGAGAACCCCCGTGGTGCGTGGATCGGACCGTATTCCAGCCTGTGCACACCGCCGTCCCGCCGCGACCTCTCGTCCCGCCGGACTCCAACCCGGATCGCGCCTTGGAAGGCGCTCCCACACCAAGCCCCTGGCCGGCCGCCATGCCCCATTGTTGCCAGGCCCCGCAGGGCTCCGCGCGCGCTAGCGTGCCAGCCTCCTACCGTCCCAACGTCCCCGCGTACTCGTCCGCCCAGGCGTCCGGGTCGATCTCAATGTACCCGAGGGTGTCGCCCAGTTCCACCCGGTCGCGGCGGTGCTTGACCCGGCGCACGAAGGTGCCGGCGGCCGGCGCCCCGAGGGTCCAGGTGGTGCGGCGGCCCTCCAGCACCACCAGGGGCTGGCCTTTCACCACCTCGTCCCCGGGCTCCACCAGCCACTCGGCCACCTTCACCCGGTCGCGCTCCTGGCGCTCGGCGAGCCGCGGCACGAACACCGTGCCGTAGATCCGCCGGAGTTCCTCCTCCGTCGGCGCCCGGCTCGTGTGCCGCGCCTCCACGATCACCGTGCCCGGCCGGGACCCGGCCCGGAAGGTGGTCTGCCCCTCGCCGTTGCGGTCGGTCTGGATCGCCTCCGGATTCACCGTCCCCGAGCCCTCCAGCACGGCGAAGGTCACCGGCACGTCGACGTTCGGGTTGTCGTGGATGTCGGTCACCCGCACCGAGAGCGCCGTCTCCCCGCCCGTGGGAAGCCGGTCGGCACCGGCCACGAGCTCGATCTTGGCCGGCGCGTCGGCCCGGAGCTCGATCTGGAGGGCCTGGGTGACGCCCCACTCCTCGCTCGCGGCCGTGATCGTGACGAACCCCGCCACGGTGCCGGCCCGGTACTCGGCCTCGGCGATGCCCCGCTCGTCGGTGCGCCCGCCCCGGAGCACCCGAAGCCGCCCGTTCTCGTTCCCCAGGGCGAAGCTCACCCGAGCCCCCTCGATGGGGTTCCCCTGGAGGTCCAGGAGCTTCGCTTTCACCCGGCTCGTGGACCGGCCGTCCGCCGTGAGCCACGCGGGCTCCGCGGTCATCGTGAGCACCGCCCGGTCCTCCATCCCCTTCTGGGCCCGGGGATAGAGCTCGATCGCCACGGTGGAGGCCACGTAGGTGTTAAGCCACCCGGCGCCCACGTCGCCCGTGGTGAGGTCCTTCGCCACGACCAGGGCCGTCTTGGCCGCAAACCCCGCCGTGTAGGTCGCCGTGACCTCCCCGAAGGCGTCGGTCACCCCGCCCCATTTGACCTCCACGTCGTCCACGTCGTCCATCCGGGCCTCTTTGTCCTCCAGCCGGCCCCCGCCCACCACGCCCGTGTACTCCTCGGTGGTGGAAAGGGTGAGCGCGAGTTCGTGGCCCGAGACCGGGTCGCCGTTCGCGTTCTCGGCCTTCACCGTAAGCCGGGTCGTCGCCTTCTGGTCCGCCGGGAGGAGCGCGTCCCGGGCCGTGACAAAGAGCCGCACCCGGGTGTCGAACGATACCGGCCGCCCAACGGGCTGGGTGGTCACGTTCCCCGCGTCGTCCGCCAGATGCACGATCACCGGCACCTCGGCCCCCTCGTCGTCCCACCCCACGGTGTAGGTGCCCCGGTAGGTGCCGGGCTCCACCTCGGCCATGGCAATCCCCTCGGCCACGCCCGGAAGGTCGAAGGTGGCGTAGCCCCCGGGCTCGCCCGTGAGGGTCACGGTCAAGACGTCCCCAGCCACGAGCTTGCCGCTAAACCCCACGGCCGAGAAGAAGTCATGCTCGGCCGAGGCGATGACCGGAGGGGTGGTGTCGTTCAGGGCATCCAGGCCCACCACGGCGAGCTCCGGCCCGGCCCGGTCGGCCGAACCGTAGGCGTCGGCCACGTGGACCACGACCCGGTGGAGCGCCTTCGTGGGACCCACGTCGGCGTCGGCCACGGTGTAGGTCCCGGTGTACCGGCCCGTGCGACCCTCTTCGGTGAGTGGGAGGGCCTGGACGAGGGTGCCGATGTCCGCGGTCACCGCGGCCCCGCTCTGGGCCACCACGGTCACGGTCACGGTCTCCCCGGGCTTCGCGGGCTTCCCGAAGGGCTCCACGGTCACCGCCGTGATCGCCGGGCCCTCGCCGGGGGCGGCCTCGGCCGCCACGACCTCGCTCGGGGCGCTCCGGTTCCCCGCCCGGTCCACGGCCACCACGGCGTAGCGGTAGGCAAGGCCCGGCACCACGGCCGTGTCGGTGAACGAGAGTTCCCGGGTCGTCTCATACGGGGCGCCCGCAAGATCCGGGTCCCCCCCCTCGCCCCGGAAGATCTCGTAATGGTCCACGTCGGCCGAGGGGCTCGCCTGCCAGGTCACCTCGATCTCCCCCGGCCAGGGCGACGAGGCCAGGATCCGGCCGGCGGGCACCGGCTCGGGCGCTGTGGTGTCGATGGTGATCGAGGGGCCAGAGAGGCTCGCTTTCTCCCCCGTGGATGGGTCGGTGAGCGCCCCCGTGAGGCCGAAGGTGCCGTTCACCCCTTCGGGTACGGCCACCTTCCCCACGTACACCCCGTCGTCCACCTCCGTCATGGCCACGTTCGCGGTCACCCCGGCGATCGTGAACGAGGCCTCGGCGTCCGGGCTCCCGGTCAGGGTCACCGCGATCTCCTGGCCCGCTCCCACGAGCGTGCGCTCCGCGGCCACGCCGGCCACGGCGAGGCCCGGTCCGGCCCCGGTCAGGGTGAACTCCCTGAGGAGAAAGCGGGTCATAGGCGACCAGGTCCAGGGGGTTCCGTCCCCGTCCGTGCCCACCTCGGCGCCCAGCACGATCCGGGCCGCCCGCTCGGCCACCCGCACGAACGCCACCCGGGCCCGGTCGGGCTCGGAAATCGGGTCGCCGCCATACCGGTATCCCTTGAGCACCCGGCCGTTCACCAGCACGCGGTTTCGCGTTGGATCCCCGTCCCAGGTGAGCGTCACCCGCAGCTCCTCGCCCGGTCGCGGCAGGGGGCACGGAAACAGCTCCCCCCACACCCGCTCCTCGCCCACGAAGTAGAGGGTGGGCCGCCCGTCCGCCGTACGGTTCCAGGCCACGGAGAGCGCCACGAGGCTCCGGCCCTGGGCGTCCAGGAACTGGACGAGCCCGTCCCAGGCGGAGCCCTCCGGCCGGGGGCCCGTGTACTCGAGCACCAGAGTGAGGCTCCCCGAGGCCGGGTCGAGGAGCGCCGACTGGCCCGCCAGGTCCACGACCACGGCCTCCTCCGCTCCGGCCGTGTCGTCGGCCAGCGCCGAGCGCCACCCCGGCCCGGTCCGGCCGGTCTCCACCTTGCCGCCCTCGAGCCGCACGGCCCCGGAAGGCCCCTCGGCGGGGGCGGCCCGGAGCCGCACCCCGGCCCCGGCGGGACCGGCCAGAAGGCCGGCTAGGCCCAGGGCCGCCAGAAGAACCGTCCACGTCGCACCACGCGTCCTCATGGCCTCACCTCTCCGCTTCTTCGGCCGGCTCACCACGGCGTCACCTTGTTCCAGCCGGGCTCGTCGCCGGAGTCCATCACGTTGTTCCCGTCGGCGTCCACGAACCGGTGGCAGTTCTGGGCGCTCCGGGCGTAGGCGAACTCCTTGTTCTTGCCGGCCGCCTGCACGCTCGCGCTGAAGATGTTGGTCGTCGACCAGTTGATGGTCGACCGGGCATACCCGCTCGTCCAATCCGGGTCCCCGGTGAAGTTGTCGTCCCAGGTGTTGTGCACAACGTCCAGGCAGTTCGTGATCATGAGCTTCGGGAGCCGCGAGGCGTGCGGGTTGTGGCACTTGGAGCACGGGAAGTTGTGATACTTAGTTTGGGCGGTCGAGGTGCTCTGGTCCACGCCCCAGACGCTTGTGAAACCGCTTCCCCGGCCTGCCTCGTAGGCGTAGCGGACCTTGTTGTCGGTGTAGGAGTGGGCATAGGGGTACACGCCCCGGTTGTTGTCGGTGGTCATGTCGCTAGACGAAGTGCTCTGACTGTTCCCCTGGTAGTTTCGCAGCCCGTACATCCGGTCGCGCTCGGCCCCGCCCGACCCGTTCATCTGGTACCCCATCTTGGGCTGGGTGTAGGTCGTGCCCTCGCCCCGGATGGATGGGCTGTAGATGTTGGACTTCAAGGCTCCGCTGCCCCCGATCACCGCATTCGAGTGGCCGTTGGTGCCGACCCAGAGCCCCTCGCCCGTCTTCCAGTCCATGTTGTCCACGTCGGTGCCGTGGCACAGGGTGCAAAGCCCCGCCGACTGCGAAAGGGTCCAGTTGGGCGGGTAGGTGCCGTTTCCGGTGTTCGTCATGTTCTGGTCGATCATCCACCCGCCCAGGAGGTCGGCATTGTCCATGCCGGCCGCGCTCGAGTGCCAGCCCCGGGGCACGGCCCCGAAGTTCTCGAAGAACGAGTAGTAGTTGTAGGCGCCGGTGGGCGCGCCGTCTTCGAAGTAGGGGTTCCCCATCCACGAGCCCCTGAGGTGCGGGGGGCCCGACTGGGCGTCGCCGCTCGCCCGGTTCAGGTCGTGGACGTCGTGGCAGTAGGAGCAGCGGATGTTCCCCACGGCGTCCTTCGTCTCGGTGTAGCCGTAGGGCCCGCCCGTCAGGTCGGCCGTACCCGAGGTAAAATTCACCGAGTGCGTCGACTGGATCGCCCCCGTCTTGTAGCTGAAAAGCCCCTGGGCGCTCGTCCAGGTGGCCGTGGTCCAGTTGGGGGTGTCGAGGGACCCGAAATCATAGTTCGGATAACTGCCGTTCGTGTCGGTGTTCACCCCCCACTCGCTCACGCCCACGTTGGCATGGCAGTTCCAGCAGATCTCCGCCTCGGTCGTGCCGCTCGTGGCGCTCCCGCCCAGGTGGATGCCGCCGTGGGAGTATGTGAGCCCGAGCTGGGTCTGCATATTCATCGTGGTGCCCGACCCGTCGGTGCGGTTGTTCCAGCTCGTCGGCGGGAGCGGGATGTCCACCCCGCCGGCCGCGCCCACGTGGCCCGTGTGGCAGGCCGAGCAGTCGCCCGCGGCCCAGGTGGCGCCGGCGCCGTCCGCGTCGGTGTGGGGGCTCGCGGCGTTGACCTGGGGGGCGCCGCTCGCCCCGCCGTCGTCGTGGCACGACGAGCAGTTCACGCTCGGCACGTCCCCCGAAACCCCCTGCAGGGTCCAGGCGGTCGTCACGAACGAGTGGCTCCCGGCAGAGGCGCCATCGTAGGCCGCGTGGCAGGCGCTGCACCCCGACAGGCCCGTGCCGTTGCGACCAAACGAGGTCCCGTTCACGTTCATCGTGATCTGGGCGTCGCCGTGATTGGAGGTTTCCCCGGCCGACTGGTTCCAGTCGGCCGTGACACTCGTGAACGTGTACCCGGCGGACTCCAGGGCGTGGCAGTCCTTGCACTCGTAGTTCGTACCCGTGGCGTGGGCCCGGGGCCCGCCGTCGGTGCGGTGGGTCACCCCGGCGTTCCAGCCGTTGGTCCAGTCGCCGTGACACCCTGCGCACTCGGTCCCGTTCGTGGCCGCGGCGTTTTCGTGCCACTTCCTCGACCAACTCTCTCCCACGGTCTGCTCCAGGTGGCAGCCCGTAAGGCTCGGGGCGCAGGTGGGGGGCGTCCCGTCGGTAAAGCCCACGTTGGCCGCGAACTGGATGGTGGGCGCGCTCAGGTCGGCCGTGCCGTTCAGGTGGGCCGTGGAGGGGCTCGCCGTGTGGCAGGTGGTGCAGTCGGCCGTGTTGGCCCCGCCGTTGTACGGGAAGCTGTCGCCGTGCTGCACGCCGGAGACCGTGGGCACCACGTCGTGGAGGCCCGTGGTGGGGTTCGCGAACCCGCCCGTGTGGCCGCCGGGGGTGTGGCACATGGTGCAGGTGGACGCGCCCGCGTCGTACCACCCGAAGGTGCCGTCGGTCGTGAGCTTGTTGTTGTGGCAGTCCACGTTGGCGCAGGTGTCGGCCGCGTTGTCGTACGCCCCGTTGTCGGCCGCCTTGCTCCAGATGGTGAACATGCTGTTCACCTCGGCCGGCAGGCTCGTGGAGTGGTCGGCGTCGGCGCCCGGGGTGTTGTGGCAGTAGGAGCACAGCTCCTTTTGCTTCTGGTCGGAGCTCAGGCCCGGGTTTTGGGCCGTGTTGTCCGTGAGGAGCTCGGCCAGGGTCTCCCCGTACACGTGGAAAGCCAACTGCTCCAGGTGCTTGGGGTGGCGGCCGGCGGTGTTCTCGGCCCGGGCGTTGGAGCTGTCGGGCCAGTAGTTGTCGGCGCTCGCGCCCGTGGTGCCGCCGCCGTGGCAGCCCGAGCACCCGCTCGGTTTGAACGCGCTGTCGTGCTTGTGGCACCCGGAGCAGTCCCCCGGGTTCCCGGTGCCGCCCGGGTGGATCCCGGTGGACGCGCTCGTGCCGTCCACGAAGGCGTAGGGGGTGTCCACGCCCGGGGTGCCCTCGTGGCACTCCTGGCAGATGCTCGAAAACGGCGCGTCGCTGTCGGCGTAGCTCGTGCCGGCCGGGCTCTGGCCCGTCGTGTCGTCGGTGAACACGAGGGCGGTCTGCTCCGTGGGCTCGGCCGGCGGGGGCCCCCCGGGCAGGGCGAACTGGGCCTTGTCGTAGAGTTCCCGCTGGATCATCGAGAGGTTCGCGTCGTCGCCGTGGGGGTCGTGGCAGTTCACGCACTCGGGCTCGAAGCTCCAGGTGTACTTGGGCGCGTACCCCTTGGCCGTCATGGCGGCCGAGGAGTGGGTGGTGAAGGTGGAGATGTCGAGGCTCGTCCGGGGCCCGATGGTGCCGGGCACGTGGCAGCCCGCCCCCGTGTAGGAACACGAGAACTGCACGCCCCCCGTTCCGGCGTCCTGGTCCTTGAGCCGGAAGGGGTTCGACCCGGTCAGGCCGGCCGAGGTGTCGTGGTCCACCCCGGTGTCGTGGCAGTCGGTGCAGGCCTTGCCCTTGGCGCCGTGGCCCGCCGTGGCGTACTCGCCCGAGGTGGGCACGTCGTTCACCTTGGACTGCACGCCGTCCCCGAACGAGAAGTTGTTCACGTCGGCCACGCCGGTCTTGGAGCCGTTCACCCGGCTGTGGCACACGTCGCAGGCGATGGGCCCGGCGTCGGTCCAGGCCGCGGAGCCGCCGCCGTGGCAGTTGGCGGCCGAGCAGGACCCGGCCGAGTAGGTGAACGCGTCCAGGGTTCCGCCCTGGTTGTCGTCGTCCACGTCGTAGACGCGGTTCACGTGGTTCGCCCGGTTCGCGATCGTTCCGCCCGTCGCGGTGGCGTCCTGGGTGGTGGGCCAGTGGCACACCGAGCACCCATACCCGTTGGCCGCGACGTGCTTCGGGTGCTTGTTGGCCTTGGGCGTGCCGTCGGCGTAGGCCGGGGTGGCGTCGCCCGCCCCGTTTCCGTGGCAGCTCCAGCAGGAACCCGCCTGGTCCCACTGGAGCGCCTGCGCCGGGCCCTCGGTGTAGGGGGCCGCCGTGTCGTTGCCCGGGCTGTGGCAGTAGGTCCCGGAGCAGGTGTCGTTGGGGTCGCTCAGGGCGTCGCCCACCGTGACCGTGCCGCCGTAGGCGGAGTTCGCGTCGAGGCGGGAGTCGCCGGCGTTGAAGGCCACGTCGGCCTGGCCGTTGGCGTGGGAGGGGTAGATCACGCTCGTGCCATTGAGGGTGGTCGTCACGTGGCAGGTGGCGCAGGCGAACCCGTAGCCCGCGGCGCTCCCGGCGTGGGTCGGGTGGGCGAAGGTCCCCGGGGGCGTGGCCGCGGTCGCCCTGTGGCATGTGCCGCAGGCGGCCGTGGCCGGGTTGTTCCACTCGGGGGTGGTGTCGGTGCCCTGGTCGGCCGCCGGGAACCGGGTCGCGTCGCCCCCGTGGCAGTACAGCGTGTTACAGGTGCCGTAGGTCGCCGTGTCGTTGGGACGGCTCCCCTTGGCCAGGCTGTACGCTCCGTTGGGGTTCAGGCCGGCGTCGAACACCACGTCCACGTTGTTCCGGATGGTGCCCGGGCTCGTGGTCATGAGGTTGTTGAACTCGGTGGTCGACGCCACCCCGGTTTCGTTGTGGAGCCCCGCGTTCTGGTGGCACTTGCCGCAGTCGTACCCGGCCGTGGCCACGTGCTTCGCGTGGGCGTTGGTGGCCGGCGGGAACCCGTGGCACCCGTCGCACTGGAGCGGCATGAACCCGTCGGGCGAACTGGCGTTGGAGTCGTAGTCGTGGGCGTGGCAGGCGGAACAGTCGTTCCCCTGCTCGTTGGAGGTGTAGCCGTCGAGTTCGATGTGGTTCCCGTCGGTGTTGATCAGGGCCGTGGAACTGCCCGGCCGGTTCGCGTCGATGTGGCAGGCCACGCACATGTTGTTGGACTGGGTGGCGCCGTCGTCGAAGGAGTTGGGGCCGCTTTTCGCCTCAAACACCACCGGGATCACCGTGGTCCGGTCGGCGCCGGTGGTGGGCACGGCGTGGTTCTTCACCTCCAGGGACGGCCGGACCATGTAGATGTTCGCGGTGTTGTTG